>JADIMB010000051.1 GCA_017694995.1 Candidatus Cryptobacteroides faecavium
CTTCGTGACAGCCCCCTATTAAGGGGCACCACCCCCTTCCTTCCCCCTCGCCGGGGGACCTGTCGCAGGCCACGGACCTGCTCCTTAATAGGTAATTCGATGCAATTTAATGAATTAAATTCATCGAATTCACGTTATTTTACTTATTGTCAAACCTTTGCTGCATTACCATGAACTCCTCCTGCCGTTTATTCCGAATCCGCTGCCCCCGGATTTCTTCTCCAGCCTGAATTCCACAGGAAGGGACATGGAGCTGTTCACCTTCTGCCCGTGCACCCTAGCAGGACGCCATTTCGGGGAAGCGCTTATCACTTTGACAGCCTCAGCATCCAGGAGCGGGTCAACACTTTTCACCACCTTGACATCTTTCACCTTACCATCCTTGTCGATTATGAAACCGACCTCGACAGTACCCTGGATACCGTCCCTGACTGCCTCCTGCGGGTATTTCAGATAAGGATAGACCCACTTGGACAGGAACTGCCTCGGGTCAGTGCTGTTCAGGAACGAGGGCCTTATGTCACATTCATAATACGGATAGACATTCTCGTCAGTCAGCGGCGCCTTCTCCAGCACCTTCTCCTCCGGCCTGAACGAAATCTCCATGTCGGAATTCGCGCACTGGAGGGTGAAGCTGTAAATGTACTCCAGCTCTCTTTCCATCATCCCGAAATCGATTATATCCTCCGTATCCTTCGGTGTATTGTGCTGGGAATATCTGCCTGAAGTGAAGTAGACTGATGGAATCTCGGCGGAATAGAATGCCCTGTGGTCCGACGGATACGGCTCATATGACACAACCTCAGGATGCACGGGCTGCAGCTCAGATGAAAGCGACGAGATTACAGCATTGACGTCACTGTTGGAGGCTGTATATGCGTAGAAGCCGTCGTCCCCCGTACCGAGCATATCCAGGTTAATCATGATGTCTATGGCATCCGTGTCGGAAAAAGACCTGTTGAGGAAATACCATGCGCCCGCGAATGTCTCTGATGAGGCTCCGAGTCCGATGAAAATGACAGAGCGGCGGAAAAGTATCGAATTGGTAGAGACCATCCTCGCGAGCTCCATCATCATGGCCAGGCCGGAAGCGTTCCCGTTGGCCCCATAATATATCTGCTCCGTTGTCTTCCCGTCCACTGTCATGGAATTGGTGCCAAGGTTGTCAAGCCTGGCCCCTACCACCACATACCTGTTCCTCAGAGTGGCGTCATAGCCCTGCACGAACCCGATGACATTCCTTGATGTCAACGTGTCCCCGCCCTCCTTCGAGATTCCGAATTCGTCTCCGCCCTCAGGCGAGAGCATCTCTATCCCGTAGCCTTCCAGTACGCTGTATACGTAGGATGCGGCCGCCTTCTCTCCGGCAGATCCCGCCGCCCTCCCGAGGTTCTCGGCAGAAGCTATGGACGAGACATGACGGCGCATGGCCGAAGCAGTCTCGCTGTCATAAAGCTCCGAATATGTGGCACTGGTCTTATACTGCGCCCGGAGCTGCTGCACGGCGGCAGGCAGCATTGCAAGAAGCAGGGCAACAATTGAAGAAATCTTATTCATTCTGTTGACTTGTCCTATCATTCATTAACCAGGATCCAGACGTCCTCTGGACAGAAATCCTCCTCCCTGACTTTCTTGAGGGAGAGGAAAATCCGGTGAAGGTCGTCAGCCGGGGCGATGCCTATGGCGTTGAAACCGTTCCTGAAGCTTATAAGTACCGGACTGTATCCGCGCTCCTTCACCGAGACAAGCAGGGATTCGGCATTTTCCCTGCTCTTGAAAGACCCGACCACGATATAGTATCTGGAATCCAGTCTTGTGGTGAACAGGCCTCCGATGTCTGACGGATTCAGGATAGTGCCATGCATCTGCCTTATAGAATCCAGGACAGCGATAGAGTCAGCCAGAGCGGCCTCGACCTTCCTTAAGGAATCTATCCTTTCACGATGCTCGGCTTCCTGCCTCTGCATCATTTCCAGTCTCATCTGCTCCAGCTCCTTTCCGGTCGGACGTCCGGCGAGCCGCCTGAACATGTCGCATCCGGTCAGGGACAGGAGCGACACCATAAACAGCACTGTTAAAATCCTTTTCATTTGCTTTCGTCTAGAGCCTAGCCGCAAATTTAACCAAATAATAATCCGCGACAAAATAAATGTTATATTTGCATGATGTACATGATGAAATCCGCAGTTTTCACAGCCTCGGTCCTCATTTCCGGGATATGTCCGGCCATCTGTCCGGCGCAGGAAATCAATGATACAGCCATTTTCCTGGAGGAATCCTACGGGAAAGGCAGCGTCATGCCGCGCCCTGACACTGTATCGCTCATATTCCTGGGGGATGTCATGCTGCATGCCAGGCAGATTGAAGAATCAGCGTCAAGATACGCGTCCCGCCACGGGGAAACGGATGCCGGTGACCACTATGCATTTGACTTCAGCGCGTATTTTGAAGACATTCAAGACAGTGTATCAGGAGCGGACCTGGCTGTCGCGAACATGGAATTCACACTGGGAGGCCCTCCTTTTACAGGGTATCCCGCATTCAGCGCCCCGGACGGATATGCCGGCTACCTTGCGGGATGCGGAATTGACATATTCCTGACTGCAAACAACCATATCCTCGACAGAGGAAAGGCCGGGGTCATAAGGACAATGGGGAAATATGCAGAGCTCGGGAAGTCCGCAGGGATAATGTCCACAGGCACCTCGGTCAGCCCGGAGCAGTTCCGCAGAGAAAATCCCCTTACGGTGGACACCTGCGGGATGAGGATATCCTTCGTGAACTTCACCTACGGGACCAATGTCTCCGTCCCTGGAGAATATCCGAAAGTGAACAGGGCGGGAAAAGGTCAGATTGGACATCTGATGCACAAGGCAGAGGAAAACGGGTCGGACCTTACCGTGGTGCTGCCGCACTGGGGGGAAGAATACTCCACGGAACATTCAGAGGCCCAGCATGAACAGGCAGCATGGCTTGCGGAAAACGGGGCGGACATCATAATCGGCACGCACCCGCATGTTGTACAGGACACCGCGACAATAAAGGTGGCCCTGCCGGACAGCACAGTAAAAGAGGTGCCTGTTGTGTACTCGCTCGGGAACTCTGTTTCGAATATGAGTGCACCATATACACAGATAGGCCTCATGGTGAAAGTCAGGGCAGTGAAGCTCATGAACAGGAAGGTCAAGATACTCCCCATCGAGTACACCTATCTCTGGTGCTCTCTCCCCGGAAGGCTCAAGGACACCCACACCACAATACCCGTAAAAGCCTACATCGGGAAGAGGCACCTGTGGAAAATGCCGTATGAATACGACAAGATGATAGACTCTTACCTGCAGGTAAAAAGACTGACAGGAATACAGGACTGACTAGAGACATGATATATATGACAGACAAGAAAAACAGACAGACCATAACTCTTGAAGCCATCGACCCCGTGGAGATATTCGGTGCCGGCAACAGGATACTCGAAGCCCTTTGCAGCTATTTCCCGGAACTGAAAGTGACAGCCAGAGGGACTGAAATCATGCTGGAAGGCAAGCAGGATGACATTGACCTGTTCTCCAGGAAGCTGGACATGCTCATTGAACGCAGGACACACAAGATGAACCTGACGCCATACGATGTGGAAGAGATATTCGACGGGGACAGCCCCAATGAAAGAATCAGACTCTCAGGAGAGTCGGTAATCGTCTACGGCATTGACGGCAAGCCTGTCAGGGCCAGGAACAGGACCCAGCAGGATATGGTCAGGGCATACTTCGAGAATGACCTGATATTTGCCGTAGGACCGGCCGGGACTGGAAAGACCTACATTGCGATAGCGCTGGCCGTGCGTGCACTCAAGAACAGGGAAATCCGCCGGATCATCCTTACCCGTCCCGCCGTGGAAGCCGGGGAGCGTCTGGGTTTCCTGCCCGGTGACCTTAAAGACAAACTCGACCCTTACCTCCAGCCCCTTTACGATGCGCTGGGCGACATGATACCGCCCCGCAGACTTCAGGAATTCATGGCAGACGGAATAATCCAGATTGCGCCGCTCGCCTATATGAGAGGAAGGACTCTGGACAAGGCATGTGTAATCCTTGACGAGGCACAGAACACAAACCTGAACCAGCTGAAGATGTTCCTCACAAGGATGGGATGCGACGCGAAATTCATAGTCACGGGAGACGCAAGCCAGGTGGACCTGCCGCACAAAGAGGATTCCGGTCTGCTTAAGGGGATTGAACTGACAAAGGACATCAAGGGAGTGTCGGCGATTTTCTTCAAGAAAGAAGACATTGTAAGGCATCCCCTTGTAAGCAAGATAGTGCATGCTTTTGAAGGACAGTAAAAGAAGACTGCAAAATGACATCAGGCCTGCCGTGACGAGTCACGGCAGGCCTGATTATTATATCGTATGTATGAATACCCGGTTTACAGAGGCTTGCCTGTAGACACTACCTCATTGTATTTCTCATAACTTGCCTGGTACTCCGGAGACTCGTCACGGAAACGGTAATAGATATTCTTAAGGTACTCTGCGATATTCACCTTGATATCATCACTCTTTGATACCTGGTATGCCTTCTCAAAAGGATCGATCGCATTCTTCAGAGTAGTCTCGAATTCCTCTACAAGAGCCATGTACTTAGCATCGTCCATCTCGTTCTGGGCCTTGTCCTGAAGTTCAAGAGCCTCATTGTAATAAAGGATACCCATACCGATGAAGCCGAATTCATAATTAGGGTCGACCTTGTTTGCCTCTTCATAAGCTGAAATGGCCTTCTCCTTGTCCCCGAGCTGGTTGCGGATGTTGCCCTCTACATAGTAGAGAGAAGCGTTGTTCGGCTCGTTCTTCTTCGCCTCGTCAAGAAGTGCGAACAGACGGTCTGTGTCATCCCCGCTCTCGATATAGAAGTTGATCAGTCCGATAAGGATGCTCTGGCTCTGAGGGAATGCCTTGAATCCTTCCTCAAGGGTTGTCTTTGCGCTCTCCTTGTCACCGAGTTTTGAATAGCAGTCTGACAGCTTGGCGAATACCTCCCCGTCCTCATAGTATTTCACATCGATACATTTCTTGAAGAAATTAACGGCAGAGCTGTAGTCCTGGAGAGACCATGCGGTAAAGCCGGCATTATAGTTGGCCGTGGTGTCGATTTCGCTCAGAGGCTCGGTCTCGGCTGCTGCAGCGGATGCGGCAAAGGATGCGTTCGCCTTTTTCAGGTCACCGAGCATGTAGTTCGTCATACCCTCATCAAGATATTTTGATGCCACGCTCTTCATTCCCGCTGCAATGTCCTTGGTCTTTGACTGCTTCACGTCTACCTCATAGGCCTTCTTGTATGCATCAAGGGCCTTTGAAAGTGCGTCACTGAATACAGGCTTTGTGATTTCGATGACTGCAAGTACACCGGCATTGTTGAAATACAGATTCTTCTCTGCATATACTTCCTTTGTGTAAGGCTCGCCCATGAGCTGGACTGTCTCTGTGGCGGAAGGCTTCTCCCCGGCCATGATAAGGGCGAGCTCCTGCTGGCTGGCACCCACCCATGCATTGCCTGCAGGAGAGTTGTAAGCATCCAGATAAGCACTTCCTAATTTGATCCAGGTTGCAGGCTTGGCCGCCTTCTTCGGATTCTGAGTTGCTGCTTCAGCCGACTCCACTGATTTCCTGGAATCAGCCGCTGATTTGACTTGTGCACCAGCTACCTGTACTGAAAGGATTACAGCCAATGCGAGTAAAATTTTTTTCATAATATGAAAGTTATTGGAATTTAATTATTTATTTCCTGCTGTCCTTCCTGGCCTTCCTGCTGTGGTACATCTGCGGACTTCTCCTCGTCACTCTTCCCTACAGCAGAGACTGCAGCGATGGAATCCCCGTCCTTTATGTTTATGAGTCTCACACCCTGGGTGGCCCGGCCGGCTACCCTGATGTCCGAGACAGCCATCCTGATTGTCAGTCCGGAGCGGTTGATAATCATGAGGTCATTCTCGTCCGTCACATCTTTCAGGGCAATCAGCTCACCTGTCTTATCAGTGATACTCAATGTCTTGACACCTTTACCACCTCTGTTGGTTATACGGTACTCCTCAATATCCGAACGCTTGCCGTACCCGTGGTCACTGACAACAAGTATAGTATGTGCGGCAGCATCTTCAGATGCCGGATCGAAGCATACCATTCCGATCACCTCGTCGTCATCGTCGATATTGATACCGCGTACACCAGAGGCCGTCCTGCCCAGAGGACGCGCATCCGACTCGTCAAACCTGACACAGCGTCCCTTGCGTCCGGCAAGGAGTATCTGGCAGCGTCCGTTTGTCATCGAAGCTTCAAGAAGTTCATCTCCCTCCCTTACCGTGATGGCGTTGACCCCGTTGGCACGCGGTCTGGAATATGCTTCCAGGGATGTCTTCTTGATTATGCCCCTCTTTGTGGCAAGTACTATATAATTGTTGTTTATATAATCAGTATCCTTCAAGGTCTTCACATTGATGAAGGCTTTGACCTTATCCCCGGCCTCTATGTTGATTATGTTCTGCAGAGCACGGCCCTTGGAAGCCCGGGACCCTTCAGGGATCTCATATACTTTCAGCCAGTAGCACTTCCCGTTCTGCGTAAACAGAAGCATCGTGCTGTGCATATTGGCCACGTAGATATGCTCTATGAAGTCCTCGTCCCGCGTCGTGCTCCCCTTGATGCCGACTCCGCCCCGGTTCTGGGTCCGGTATTCGGCAAGCGGAGTCCTTTTGATGTACCCCAGGTGAGAGATGGTGATCACCACATCATCATCCGGATAGAAATCCTCCGGATTGAACTCTTCGGCAGACATCGCAATCTCGGTACGCCTGGCATCGCCATACTTCTCCTTGAGCTCCATAGTCTCCTGCTTTATGACTTCCATCTGCTTGTCATAGCTTGAAAGCACCTCTTCGCAGTAGTGGATGAACTTCATTAGCTCGTCGTACTCGGACTGGAGCTTCTCCCTTTCCAGGCCTGTGAGCTGACGCAGACGCATCTCCACAATGGCCGTCGCCTGAGGGTCAGTAAAGTCAAACCTGGACATAAGCTCTGTCTTGGCTTCATCCACGGTCTTTGACCCCCTGATTATCTTGATGATCTCGTCTATGACATCAAGCGCCTTGAGCAGTCCTTCAAGTATGTGGGCCCTTTTGAGAGCCTTGTCAAGGTCGAACTTGGTCCTCCTGACGATGACATCATGCCTGTGCCTTACGAAATATTTTATGAGCTCCTTCAGGTTCAGAGTCCTTGGCCTTCCGCCCACAAGGGCGACATTATTTACCGAGAAGCTTGACTGGAGCGGCGTGTATTTGTAAAGCATATTGAGGACTACATTGGCATTTGCCCCCATCTTGAGCTTGATTACCACCCTGACGCCCTTTCTCGTGGTCTCGTCGTTGACATAGGCTATCCCCTCTATCTTCTTGTTCTCGACAAGCTCTGCAATCTTCTCGATCATCTCCCGCTTGTTCACCATATACGGGATTTCCGTCACGACGATGGTCTCCCTGCCGGAATCGCTCACCTCTATTTCTGTCTTGGAACGTATCACAATGCGTCCCCTGCCGGTCTCGAAAGCATCCCTGATACCCTGCGTCCCCTGTATTATGCCTCCTGTCGGGAAATCCGGGCCTTTGATATAATGCATCAGGCCCTCTACCGAGATTTCAGGATTGTCAATATACGCGCAGATTGCATCACAGCACTCGCTCATATTATGCGGAGCCATGTTCGTGGCCATACCCACCGCGATACCGGACGACCCGTTCAGAAGCAGCAGCGGGGCCTTCGTCGGAAGGACAGTGGGCTCCTGGAGCGTGTCGTCAAAGTTGTTGACCATATCCACAGTATCCTTGTCCAGATCCGCCAGGACCTCGTCAGAAAGCTTGGTGAGCTTCGCCTCAGTATATCGCATCGCGGCCACAGGGTCCCCGTCCATCGACCCGAAGTTACCCTGGCCGAACACCAGTGGATACCTCATGCTCCAGGACTGCGCCATCCTGACCATAGCATCATATACGCTGGAATCTCCGTGAGGATGATATTTACCGAGCACCTCTCCGACTATTCTCGCCGATTTCTTTGTCTGCCCGGTATACCCGAGACCGAGCCCCTCCATGCCGAAAAGCACTCTCCTGTGGACAGGCTTCAGACCGTCACGTACATCTGGCAAGGCCCTGGACACAATCACCGACATAGAATAATCTATGTATGCGCTGCGCATCTGCTTGTCAATGTTGACAGTCTCGATCCTGCCAGTCATTACCCCGTTATTTTCTTCCATTTAAATGCTGTTTTTCAACTCAAACATCAGAACCCGCAAAATCCATTTGCAAGCAAGTTTGCAAAGTTACAAATTTTTCTTTGCCTTACAAAACTAAATTTTAGTAAATTTGCCAGATAAAATGGACTGTACATGGAAATCAGAATATCGGACGAGCTTAACGCGATAATAAATTTCTCCCGGGAAGAGGCGATGCGCACGGGAAGCTACGGGATCTCACCGGACCACCTTATGCTGGGGATAATCAGACATGGGGACAACACTGCCCTGGATGTGCTTAAAGGCCTCGGAACAGACATGCAGGAGATGAAGCATTTCATCGACAGCAAAATATTCACCAACGAGCACATACCATACTCCGAATCAGAGCATGTGACTTTCTCGCGGGGGGCACAGAACGTACTGAGCATCACAGTACTGGAAGCATCCAGGATGAACGGCAGGATGGCATCGTCCCAGCATCTTCTGCTTGCACTGTGCCGCAATACCGGAAGCTACTCCCAGACATATCTCCGGGATACCGGTGTGGACTACGGAAGGGTCATGCAGTTCATTGAACGTTCCGGGCTTACCGGTAAAGACCTTCATGACGGATCCGATGCGGAGAGCGACATGGACAGCCGGCAGGGCCAGGACAGGCCGAAAAGGCAGGCACTCTCCATCGAGGATTTCGGATATGACATAACCAGGGCCGCCAGAGACGGGAAACTGGACCCCGTTGTAGGCAGGGACGAGGAGATCATGCGTGTCATTGAAATACTCGGAAGGAGGAAAAAGAACAACCCTATGCTTGTAGGGGACCCGGGAGTGGGCAAATCGGCGATTGTGGAAGGCATCGCGCTCAGGATAGCGTCCGGAGACACACCTTCCGCACTTGCAGGGAAAAGGATCATCTCGCTGGACATAGCCTCAGTCGTCGCAGGGACAAAGTACAGGGGTGACTTCGAGAAAAGGCTCAAGGCCATAATAAATGAAATAAGCGGCAACCCCGACATAATCCTTTTCATAGACGAATTCCATACAATAGTAGGGGCCGGAGGCGCAGGAGGCAACCTGGACGCCGCAAACATGCTGAAGCCGGCGCTTGCGCGGGGCGACCTGCAGTGCATCGGGGCGACCACATCGGACGAATTCAGCAAAATCATAGAAAAGGACGGCGCCCTTGACCGCAGATTCCAGAAAATCCTTGTAGAGCCGGCCGATGTGAAGCAGACCATCACCATCCTCGACAGGATAAAAGGCAACTACGAACAATACCACGCCGTCACCTATACGGGAAAGGCGCTGGAGGCATGTGCGAAGCTGTCAGAGAGGTACATCACGGACAGGTGCCTTCCCGACAAGGCCATAGATGCAATGGACGAGGCAGGCTCCATGGTCAGGCTGCAGTGCTCTTCCACCAAAAAGAACAGGAGGCAGCCCGTGGTGACAGAAGAGGACATAGCGGCCGTCATCTCGAAGACAACAGGGATTCCCGTGGTGAAAGTCGCCCAGAGCGAGGCAGCAAGGCTGCTGGGAATGGGCGATGCCCTGAAAAGGATGATAATAGGACAGGACGAAGCCATCGGGAAGATCACAAGGGCGATACAGAGGAACCGTGCAGGCATTAAAGACCCTGCACGCCCCATCGGTTCATTCCTTTTCCTCGGCCCCACAGGCGTGGGAAAGACCCAGCTGGCAAAGTCAATAGCCGAGTATCTGTTTGATTCCGAGGACAATCTGGTAAGAATTGACATGAGCGAATATATGGAGAAATTCACCGCATCCAGACTTGTGGGGGCGCCTCCGGGATATGTCGGTTTTGAAGACGGCGGCCAGCTCAGCGAAAAGGTGCGCAGGAAGCCTTACTGTGTCGTCCTGCTCGACGAAATCGAAAAAGCCCATCCCGACATATTCAACCTGCTTCTGCAGATCCTGGATGAAGGAAGGCTTACAGACAGCAACGGCAGGGCAGTAAACTTCCGCAACACTATAGTGATCATGACTTCCAACGTCGGAAGCCGCGACCTCGAAGCATACGGGAACGGACTGGGGTTCAACACTTCCGCCAGAAATGTCGAGGAAGACAGAAAAGGAGTGCTCCAGAAAGCCATCAGGAAAGCGTTCCCGCCTGAATTCATCAACAGGATAGACGAACTGGTGTTCTTCAATGCCCTGAAGAAAGAGGACATGGAGAAAATCATTGACATCCAGATAAAAGGACTGCGGTCAAGGATAGCCGAAATAGGATACAGGCTCAATGTGACCCCTGCCGCAAAAAAATTCGTCGCAGAAGCCGGATATGACCCGTATTTCGGGGCCCGTCCTCTGAGACGTGCCGTACAGAAATACATAGAAGACCCTGTTTCAGAATTTATTATCAGCCTGATGCAGAAGCCTTCGCATGAAAGTCCCGTACCGGACATACCGGTGCTTACAGTGGGCATATCCCAGGACAGGAAAGGTACGGAAATCAAAATGCGGCATGCGGAACTGTGCGCTATGCAGCCTTGACATCAACCACCTCCAGATCCATATCCTTTATAAGGCCAGCAAGGACTTCAAGAGATGTTTCCGGAGAAATGAGTGAAGTGATGGAGTCAAATGTAAAATCAAGTGTTCTCATTGTGTATAGTTTCTAGCAGTTGTTTTCATTTTCTGACACAAAGGTACAGCCGGCTTGTACCAAACCATGATACATTTAAAGAATTCTTATGATAAAGCTTGCAATTTTTGATCTGGACGGGACACTCCTCAACACCATCGAGGACCTGGGCACCGCATGCAACTATGCCCTCCGCATGTGCGGATGTCCGGAAAGAGACATGGCCGAATACAATTCGCTTGTCGGCAGGGGGATATACAACCTTTTCCGCGGTGCTCTGCCGGCGGGGATGAAGGATGACAGTATGGTGATGAAGATGAGGGACTTCTTTATCCCGTATTATGACATGCACAAATGCGACAGGACCAGACCGTATGAAGGCATATATCCCATGCTCGACCGGCTTCAGTCATCAGGTATAAAATTCGCCGTGGCGTCCAACAAGTACCAGGACGGGACAGAAAAGCTGGTCGGAAGGTACTTCGGGAAATACAGCTTCGTGAAAATACTGGGACAGAGAGACGGGATGCCCATCAAGCCTGACCCGCTTATCGTGGAAGAAGCAATGGAGGCCGCATCCATGACTGACAAAGCCCTCACAGTATACTCCGGGGATTCAGATGTAGACATGCAGACCGGGACAAACGCCGGGGTAAAGACCATAGGGGTGACATGGGGATTCCGCACCAGGGAAGAACTGGCTGCGTACAGCCCGTATGCGCTTGCCGGCTCTCCGGCCGAGCTTGCCGACATCATAACGGGGGCCTGAAACCGCCATCACCCGGGCGGAATCATGATGCGTGTATCGACTATTTGATTATCTTTGCACAAGTTGACTCGCAGGAAATGGAAAAGGAACGTAGCATAGACAAGCTCGCCAGATATATCATGTACACGGCTGTCGCAGCTGTCATACTGGCTATCTGCTGGTTTTTCAGGGACGTGATAGTCTACATGCTGGCGGCCGGGAT
>JADIMB010000052.1 GCA_017694995.1 Candidatus Cryptobacteroides faecavium
TGTTGATACCTATGGCGACCACCACTTCGTCAAACATTGTCAAGGCGCGTTTCAATATGTCCAGATGCCCAGCCGTGAACGGGTCGAAAGATCCGGGGAACAATGCTTTTCGTGTCATAACTGCCAGTCAATAGGCGCTTTGCCTTCTTTTGTCAATATTTCATTTGTCTTGGAGAAATGCCTGCACCCGAAAAACGCCCCCCGGGCGAGCGGGGAAGGGTGTGCGGCTTCCAGAACATAGTGCCTGGATGTGTCTATCAGTGCCTTTTTGCTCCGGGCGAAGCTTCCCCACAGGAGGAATACTACACCGGAGCGGTGGTCTGATATGTATTTTATGACGGCATCCGTGAATTCTGTCCATCCGATACCGCTGTGTGAGGCCGGCTGTCCTGCCCGCACGGTAAGTACGGCGTTAAGGAGCAGTACTCCCTGCCTGGCCCATTTCTCCAGGTCCGGGTATCCGCTCATGGTTATCCCCAGGTCGTCATGTATCTCCTTGAAAATATTCTTGAGTGACGGAGGGGCGGGGACATTCGCGGGGACAGAGAAAGACAGCCCCATGGCCTGGCCTGCACCGTGGTACGGATCCTGCCCCAGGATCACCACCTTGACCTGGTCCACGGGTGTCAGTTCAAATGCCCTGAAGATCTGGCTGCCGGGAGGGTATATCTTCCTTCCCTCGGCCTTTTCTTCATGAAGGAAACGCACCAGGGAGGCGAAATACGGCTTTTCGAATTCGTCAGCCAGTGCGGCTTTCCAGCTCTGTTCTATCTTTACTTCCATCAGAATATCGCGTTTATCACGTCCTCAATGTTCTTGACATATATGAAGTCCAGCCCCTTGATGTATATTTCCTTGATCTCCTCGATGTCCTTCCGGTTGTCCTCTGAGATAATGATGGTATGTACACCGGACCTCTTGGCGGCAAGGATTTTCTCCTTTATGCCCCCGACCGGCAGTACGCGTCCCCTGAGGGTCATTTCGCCTGTCATGGCTATGCCGCTCCTGACCTGCTGGCCTCTCAGCGCGGATACCATCGAGCTCACCATGGTGATACCGGCGGAAGGGCCGTCTTTCGGTACAGCCCCCTCCGGGACATGCACATGGATGTCTTTCTTCGAGAACTCCTCGTATGCCATGTTTGCAAGCTGCGGATGCGCCTTGATGTACTGATAGGCTATCGTAGCGGATTCCTTCATCACGTCACCGAGGTTTCCTGTCATGGTCAGCACTCCCTTGCCTTCGCTCACCGAGCTTTCTATGAAAAGGATTTCGCCGCCCATTTCCGTCCATGCAAGTCCGGTGACGACCCCGGGAGCCTCATTGCCTTTCTGCATGTCATGGAAACTTGTCGGCAGCCCGAGATATTCTTTCAGGTGCTCCGGCTTGATGACAGCAGGCCGCTCTTCCTCCAGGGCTATTTTCTTCGCAGTGACCCTGGCCACCTTGGCTATCTGCTTCTCCAGTCCGCGGACACCAGATTCCCTTGTGTACTTGTCGATTATCTGGCTGATGGCCGCAGGACTGAACCTCAGGTCCTTTTTAGTGAGCCCGTGCTCCTCCAGCTGCCTCGGTATCAGGTAGTCCTTTGCGATTGAGGCCTTCTCTTCTGCGAGGTATCCGCTCACCTGTATCATCTCCATCCTGTCCTTGAGCGCCGGCTGGATGGTGGATGTGGTGTTGGCGGTGGTGATGAACAGCACATTGGACAGATCGTAGTCGATATCCAGATAGTTGTCATGGAATGTCGTGTTCTGCTCCGGGTCCAGGGCCTCCAGCAGGGCCGATGACGGATCGCCCTTGAAGTCGCTGCTTATCTTGTCTATCTCGTCGAGCACAATCACCGGATTTGACGTCCCGGCACGGCTGATGCCGTTGAGAATCCTGCCAGGCAGCGCCCCTATGTATGTCTTCCTGTGGCCTCTTATCTCTGACTCGTCATGCAGGCCGCCCAGGGCTATCCTTACGTATTTGCGGCCCAGCGCACGTGCAATTGACTTGCCCAGGCTGGTCTTTCCGACACCCGGAGGACCCCATAGGCAGAGAATAGGCGACTTCATGTTCCCTTTCAGCTTGAGTACGGCAAGGTATTCTATGATCCTCTCTTTCACTGTCTCCAGCCCGAAATGGTCCTTGTCGAGCACCTTCTGGGCATGCTTCAGGTCAAGGTTGTCCTTGGACATTTCCCCCCACGGAAGGTCAAGCATGAACTGGATATAGTTGTACTGCGTGCTGTAGTCCGGGGAGTTGGGGTTGCACCTCTCCAGCTTGGCCATCTCTTTCTCGAAAATCTCCTTCACTGAGTCCGGCCATATCTTTGTTTCCGCCTTTGCCCTGAATTTCTCGAAATCCTCCATCTCGTCCATGCCGAGCTCTTCCTGTATGGTGCGGAGCTGGTTGTTCAGATAGTACTCCCTCTGCTGCTGGTCTATCTCGCTCTTCACCTTCTGGTTGATGTCCTGCTTTATCTTCAGAAGCTCGATCTGCGTGTCCAGGACAGCCAGGAGTTTCATGGCCCTCACTTTCAGGTCTCCGTACTGGAGAAGCACGACCTTGTCCATGAAATTCTCCACCTCGATGGTCGTGGCTATGAAATTGACCAGGAATTCGAAGCTGTCTATAGACCTGAGCGCTGACATGGCCTCCTTAGGGACGAATGAAGAGTATTTGAGGATATTCACGGCCTTTTCCTTCAGCGCTTCCCCTATCATCTTCACGTTTTTGTCAGAGGCGTCAGGCACGATGTCAGCCACATAGTGCACCTGTCCCAGCATATACGGGTCATATTCGACAATGGTGTCGATTTCAAATCTCCTGAACCCCTGCAGTATCGCAGTTATGGTCCCGTCCGGCATCTCCAGGGTCTTGACTATCTTCGCCACGGTACCGAACCCGTAGAGGTCATCTTTCTTCGGGTCTTCTACCGTGATGTCGTTCTGCGGGACGGCGCCGATGAAGTTGTTGCTTTTTTCGGCGTCCTCGATAAGCCGTATGGACTTGTCCCGGCCTATCGTTATGGGATACACCGCACCAGGGAACAGGACAGCATTCCTGAGGGCGAGGATAGGGAGCGATTCCGGCAGATCCTTCTCGTCAATTTTCATGAAACCGTCACCGGGGATGACCGGAATGATGCTTACTTCTGACCCTGACGGCGCCAATATGTCTTTCATGTCTTTCATTTCTGTTCCTATTATATAATATATGGTATATGTCAACGGATGCCTGCTGTCATTTTGTCAGTCGCTGCGCATCCTTTTTCCGGAGCGCGACTATGGTCAATCTCCGTGCCATATTAAAACAAACGCAACGGTATAAATCTCCATAAGGACAAATATAGGATGAAAAGTGAAAATAAATTCATTTATGATTTTGAATATTAAAAAAATAACTATACTTTTGCACTCCTGTTTCCAGAGATAGTAACGGATTTAAAACACATATAGATTATGACTAAGGCAGAAATCGTAAACGAAGTGGCTAAAGCTACAGGTATTGAGAAAATGGCAGTCCAGTCTGTCATTGAGGCTTTCATGGACTCAGTCAAAGGTTCTCTTGCAAAAGGTAACCCGGTATTTCTCAGAGGGTTTGGTAGCTTTATAATCAAGCACAGAGCTGAAAAGACAGCGAGAAACATCACAAAAAGCACCACAATGACTATCCCTGCTCACGATATTCCAGCATTCAAGCCGGCTAAAGTATTCGTGAACGAGATTAAAAAATAATTGATTTAAAAACTTAATATTATGCCAAGCGGTAAGAAAAGAAAGAGACATAAGATGGCTACGCACAAGCGTAAGAAACGTTTGCGCAAGAACAGACACAAGAAGAGAAAGTAGTCTCTCGGTCTGCCATTTTAGCAGTTGCTGAATTAAAGAGGCTGTCCGGACTTTTAAGGGCAACCTCTTTTTGCTTTAAATGACAAAGGTCAATGGATGAATCTGTTAAAGATCTTATTGTAGACGTCAACCAGACGGAAGTCTCGATCGCACTGATGGAAAACCACAGGCTGATCGAGTTTAACAAGGAGTCCAGCAAAGGGCATAGCTTTTCAGTAGGGGATGTATATCTCGGTAAAGTGAAGAAACTTCTGCCTGCCCTCAATGCTGCCTTTGTGGATATAGGTGACGAGAAAGAGGCTTTTGTGCATTATCTGGACCTGGGGCTGTATTTCAAGGCCTTTGATGAATTTGTCAAAAGGATTAATCCCAATACAGACAAGAAAGGGGTTTATTCCCATATCAAGATAGGTCCCGTACTGGAGAAGGAGGGGAAGATAGAGAATATCCTTTCCCCCGGGCAGATGATGATAGTGCAGATTGTAAAGGAGCCCATATCCACCAAAGGGTCAAGACTGACAGCAGAGATTTCATTGGCAGGACGGAATGTAGTGCTCCTCCCTTTCGCCGAAAAGGTGAGTGTTTCGCAGAAAATCACTTCAAAGGAGGAGAAAAGAAGGCTCGAGGCACTTGTGAAGAACATTTTGCCTAGAAATTACGGGGCCATTATCCGTACGGCGGCTGAAGGAAAGAATGCGGCTGTACTGGATGCTGAAATCCGCTCGCTTATAGACAAGTGGGAAAGCTCATGGGACAAGGTGGCGAAGTCCAAGTCTGTCCAGCTGCTTTTCACGGAGTACAGCAAGACAACCACTATTTTAAGGGATCTTCTCAATGATTCTTTCTCGAATATTTACGTCAATGACGAATCTGTATTTGAGGAGACCCGCAAGTATATTTCGCTGATTTCCCCTGAACAGGAGAAAATCGTGAAACTGTACAAGGAGAATACGCCTATTTTTGACCATTTCGAGGTCACGAGGCAGATCAAGAGTTCTTTTGGAAAAGTGGTCCCGATAAGGCAGGGTGCATATCTGGTGATAGAGCACACAGAAGCTCTTCATGTCATAGATGTCAACAGCGGCACGCGCTCCAAGAACAAGGAGCAGGAGCAGAATACCTATGATGTGAACTGCTATGCGGCGGAGGAGATCGCCCGGCAGCTTCGGCTGAGGGATATGGGCGGCATTGTGATAGTGGATTTCATAGACATGGAATCAGTAGAGCACAGGAATCTGCTTTTCAAGCATATGCAGGAGCTTATGCAGAATGACAGGGCCAAACACAATGTCTTGCCTCTGACAAAGTTCGGTCTGATGCAGATCACACGTCAGAGAGTGCGCCCGGCGATTGAAATCAATACTACGGAAGTATGCCCCGTATGCCACGGGACAGGGAAGATTTCCTCGAGCGTAGTGATAGACGAGGCGATAGAGCGCAAGCTGGCTTACCATGCCACGGAAAACGGCCTTCATTCCTTCACCCTGAAAGTCAGCCCTATTCTCGGGGCATATCTTACAAGGGGATTCAATTCCATTTTAAGGAAATGGAAGAAGAAATACAAATGCAAGATTAAACTGGAGGAAATCACTGACTTCACAGTCCTGCAGAATGAATTCTACACGGAGAAAGGGGATAGGCTGGACAGCTAGCCTATCCTTTTTGTATGCGGCAGCCGCTCCCGGGAACATAGCGGCGGTCTTGCATTCATTGTGATAATTTGGTAACTTTCGGGGATTTTTTGAAACATCTTCAATCAGACCGGACAATGCCACATGACTATAAGGACACAATGACATTAGGCGATGCCGCGCGCATTTCAGGACCGTCGGCATTCAATGTGATGATTAAGCCTGCGGGGTCGCTCTGCAACCTGGACTGCCACTACTGCTACTACCTGGACAAAGCTGAAATCTACGGAGGAAGAGAGCCGAGGATGAGCCTCGACATGCTTGAAGTGCTCGTGCGGGAATATATTGCGGCGAATGATGTCCCTGAAGTGACATTCAACTGGCACGGCGGAGAGCCGCTTGTCATGGGCCTGGATTTCTATAGGAAGGCTATTGAGCTGGAACACAGGTATTCAGCGGGGAAAATCATACACAACACACTCCAGACCAACGGGACGCTGCTTACTCCGGAGTGGGCGTCTTTCCTGAAGGACAATGATTTCCTGGTGGGCATATCCATAGACGGACCTCAGGACATCCATGACAAATACCGTAAGGACAAGGGCGGGGCACCCACATTCGACAAGGTGATAAGAGGTATAGGGCTTCTTTACCGCTACGGCGTCCAGTACAACACCATGTCTACCGTCAACAAGGCATCTGAAGGCAGGGGGCTTGAGGTCTACTCATTCCTGAAGTCGCTCGGGTCCCGCTATATGCAGTTCATGCCGGTGGTGGAGCATATCAGATATCCTCTTTCGAAGAACGGCAGGCCCGACAGGAGTGCAAGGCCCTTTATTGTCCCGCCGTCCGATGAAGGTGCTGTCATTGCCCCGTGGTCTGTAAGCTCTATGGGCTTCGGGAAATTCATGTGCGACATTTTCGACCACTGGGTCAGGAACGATGTGGGGCAGTGGTTTGTGAATCTTTTTGACGCCACACTTGCCGGGTGGTGTGCGGAGCAGCCCGGGACATGCGCTTATGCCGAAGTCTGCGGCGGAAACTCTGTCATAGAACACAACGGGGACCTGTATCCGTGCGACCATTTCGTATACCCCCAGTACCGGCTCGGGAATATCTACGATGACGACCTGAGGGAGATGATGACTTCTCAGGCCCAGGTCAAGTTCGGAATCGAGAAACGCAATTCATTGCCTTTCAAATGTATAAAATGCAAATACCTTTTTGCCTGTCATGGCGAATGCCCTAAACACCGCTTCAGCCGTACGGAATCCGGCGAGACGGGACTGAATGCATTGTGTGACGGATACTATATGTTCTATTCCCATACCGCACCGTATATGGACAAGATGAAGGAGCTGCTTTCCCGGAAACTGGCTCCGGCAGGCGTGATACCATGGGCAAGGATGATGAAGACACATTGATTCTTTATAAATAATGAAACGGATTTTAACTGTAACAACGGCCCTTTTCCTCGGCGCGGCGGCAGTCCTTGCCCAGGAAAAGGCGGAATACAAGGCATACCTTGTTTCCAACGCGCATTTTGATTCCCAGTGGAACTGGGATGTCCAGAGGTCTATCAGCGAGTATATCCCCAAGACCATGGACCGGAACCTTTTCCTCCTGGAGAAATATCCTGACTACATCTTCAATTTCGAGGGCGGGATAAAGTATTCGTGGATGAAGGAATATTTCCCGGAGAAGTATGACCTGGTGAAAAAGTACATCAGGCAGGGCAGGTGGCATGTCACCGGAAGCACCTGGGATGCGACGGACACCAATATCCCTTCCCCGGAATCCTTTACAAGGAACATCCTCTACGGCCAGCACTTCTACAGGGAGGAGTTCGGAGTGGAGGGGACGGACATCTTCCTTCCTGACTGCTTCGGTTTCGGATGGACCCTTCCGACCATAGCCGCCCATTCCGGCCTTATAGGCTTCTCCACACAGAAACTGCAGTGGAGGAACAACCCTTTCTACGGAGACAGCAAGATTCCTTTTGAGATAGGACTGTGGCAGGGGGTCGACGGCTCACGCATAATGCTTGTGGCCGACGCCCATAACTATACCACCCGCTGGCGCTATGAGGACCTGAGCCATAGCAGGAACCTTGTCAGGTATGCCGAAAAATCCCCTATAAAGTCCGTGTACCACTATTACGGGACAGGCGATACGGGCGGTTCTCCGACTATAGAGTCTGTCCGTGCCCTAGAGCGCGGCCTTGCGGGTGACGGCCCTGTGGAGATCATAAGTGCAGAGAGCGACAGGCTCTACAAGGATTACCTCCCGTATGAAGACCACCCGGAGCTTCCTGTGTGGAACGGGGAACTGCTTATGGATGTGCACGGCACGGGCTGCTATACATCCCAGGCTGCCATGAAGCTCTACAACAGGAGGAACGAGCAGCTTGCAGACGCTGCGGAAAGGAGTGCCGTCGCGGCAGACTGGCTCGGGACAGCGGCCTATCCTCAGGATTTCCTGTCTGAAGCGTGGAAGCGTTTCATCTGGCACCAGTTCCATGACGACCTTACCGGTACGAGCCTCCCGAGGGCATACGAATTCTCCTGGAATGACGAGCTTATTTCCCTTAAGCAGTTTGCCGGGGTCCTCACTTCTTCTGTCGGGGCGGTCTCTACGGAGCTCGATACGTATGTCAAGGGCACCCCTGTGGTCATCTACAACTCCATAGCCGCCCCTGTGACTGATATGGTGGAGGTTTCCGTGCCTTACTGCGGCAAAAAGGTGTCGGTATACGGTCCTGACGGGAAACAGGTCCCTTGCCAGGTGCTTTCTTCGGAACCGGACGGCATGACTGTACTGCTGTTCCAGGCATCGGCGCCGGCTGCGGGCTATGCTGTCTATGATGTAAGGAAAGGGGGACGTTCTTCATGGGATTCGTCTGTGGAGGTCACCGCCAACACCATAGAGAACAGCGTATACAAGGTCACCCTTGACGGAAACGGGGACATCTGCTCTATCGTCGACAAACGCTGCGGCCGCGAGCTGGTGGAGAAGGGCAAGGCTGTAAGGCTGGCTCTCTTTACCGGAAACCCTTCATACAATTGGCCTGCGTGGGAGATAATGAAGTCCACGGTGGACTCTGCTCCGGTATCCGTGACAGACGGTGTCAGGATTTCTGTCGCTGAGTCCGGGCCGGTAAGAGGCAGCCTCCGCGTGGAAAGGACTTACGGCGATTCACGTTTCGTACAGTAT
>JADIMB010000053.1 GCA_017694995.1 Candidatus Cryptobacteroides faecavium
TATCAGGGCTGTCCCTGCCGCCGTGCCGGCATCTCCTGGCGCGCCGCACACCACGGGCAGCTCAGCTCCCGAGGCGGCACCTGCATACAGCACATAAGCCGCCGCAGGCACATAGGCCAGGGCGGCGCTCCCCGCCCGCGAAGCCGCTGCATACAGACGTCCCGCAATCCTTTCAATATGTCTCCAGTATATCATACAGTTCTTTAAGCATCTTCTTGATTTCCAAAGCCTTTTCTTTCCCGAAACGTTCTTCTGTGAAGGCGTATACATCCTCAGTCATGGGCATCAGCCTGTAGTGGAACAATATCCCTTCTTCTGTAAGGAAGACTTTCCTGTTCCTCCTGTCCGAGGGGTCCTCCTCCCGCCTTACATATCCGCGCTTCTCCAGATTGGCGATAATGTTGGATGTGGAAGCCTTGCTCTTGTAGATGCTTTCGGCCAGATGCTGCTGGCTGAAGCCCGGATGGTCATACAGTCTGTTGATCACCTGCAGCATCTCGAAAGAGATTCCCGCATCGTTTTTCCTGAGTGTCCTCTGCAAGGCTCTTCTCAGCGCCATCCTGGTCCTGAGGAGCTGCAGGAAAAGCTCCCGGACGGATTGTCCGTTTTGTCTCTTCATATCAGAAACTGTCTTGAATTTTTCCGAAAATTCTTTTATGGATCTTTCCGGAACCCCATGGATTAGGAATTAAGTACCGGTTCCAAATACGGCAAGAGCCGCCGTCTCAGTGTATCTGTGGAAAGCGGGCGCAAAGGTAATATTTTTTACGGAACGGTCAAATATTTGACCAATTTTTAGAGACGGCGCGTATCTTCCCGGAACGGTACTGCTTCGGGGAAAGGCCTGTATGACGCTTGAAAAAGCGGGTGAGGTATGACTGGTCGGGGAAAGCAAGCTGTTCGGCGATAGATGTGACTGTCTGGTCAGGGTCGCTCAGGAGCACCTTGACCTCGGCCACCAGCTGCTCCTCTATGAGCTGCTTGGGAGAGCGGCCTTCCAGGCACTGTGTCGTGGCACGGTGAAGATAGCGGGGCGACACGCAGAGCTTCTCCGCATAGAATGAAGCAGAATGCTCTGTAGCCCCGTACTCGCGGATAAGCTGCAGGAATTTCTGGCACAGCAGCTGCTGGCGGGTATATCCGGGATTTATCTCCAGCTTTTCCGGGACAGTATTGAAAAGCCACAGGAGCATCCCCTGAAGGAAACTGTACTCCTGAAGCTCCCGGTACTGTGTCCTGTAGCCGCCGGAGAAGAACATCTGCGCCATATCCATCCACATACACAGCTGCTTCCAGGTAGTCTGGCTGCGTGCATCCGGAGTGTGGTGATAGAAGGGATGTTCGTTGGCATAGTTCAGATACGGTGAATCTATCGGAAGGAAGGCCTTGAGAAAGACCTCCTTGGGGAACATAAGCATCCTCACCGTGAAATCCGGAGTGGCATCAAGCCTGTGCAGAAGGGTGCCTGTCAGGAAAATCAGCTCTGTCTGGTCCCTGAGCAGGAAATTCTCCGCTCCGGTGGAGACATGGCACTCCCCTGATATGCACATTATATATATACCGCAACGGAAATGATACGGATTCCCGGCAAGGAAAGCCAGGTCTGTCTCCTCATAGCGGATACGGTCTGTGTCTGAAAGGATACTGCCGTTATTCATTCCTGAACTTGAGAGCCTGTGAAGCGATCAGCTCTGCATCATCGAAATAGTCTATGCGCATCGCCCTCCGCACATCCGCAAGCGTAGCAGCTGCTGTCTCGCGGGCGGCGTCGCTGCCATCCTTGAGCATCCGGTACACTCCCGGGATGTCCTGCTCGAACACCTTGCGCCTTTCACGGATCGGCGCCAGTTCCTCCTGGAGTATTGAATTGAGGAACTTCTTGACTTTCACATCCCCGAGTCCGCCTCTCCGGTAATGCGCCTTCAGCTCGTCAAGGCCGGCATAGTCCGGAAGGAACTCCTGGAAATGCTCCGGACGGCAGAAAGCATCGAGATATGTGAATACAGTGTTGCCTTCTATCTTCCCCGGGTCTTCGACCCTGATATGCCCTGGGTCGGTATACATGCTCATCACCTTCTTCTTCACATCCGCTTCGGAATCAGAAAGATAAATACAATTTCCCAGAGACTTGCACATCTTGGCCTTGCCGTCGGTACCCGGAAGACGCAGGCATGCGGCGTTGTCAGGCAGCAGTATCTCCGGCTCCACAAGCGTCTCTCCGTAGACGGAGTTGAACTTGCGCACAATCTCGCGGGTCTGCTCGATCATCGGCTCCTGGTCCTCGCCCACCGGCACTGTAGTGGCACGGAAAGCGGTGATGTCGGAGGCCTGGCTTATCGGATATGTGAAGAACCCCACAGGGATACCCGGCCTGCTGTCGCCGGCTTCGTTGCTCTCCGCAAAGCCCCTGAGCTGTATCTCGGTCTTCACGGTAGGGTTCCGCTGCAGGCGGGACACTGTCACCAGATTCATATAATAGAATGTGAGCTCGCACAGCTCGGCTACCTGGGACTGGATGAATACAGTGCTCTTTGACGGGTCGATGCCGCAGGAAAGATAGTCAAGAGCCACTTCGATTATGTTCTGGCGGATCTTCTCAGGATTGTCGGCATTGTCCGTAAGGGCCTGGGCATCAGCTATCATGATGAATATCTTGTCGAATTTTCCTGAGTTCTGGAGTTCGACTCTCCTCTTCAGAGACCCGACATAGTGCCCCAGATGAAGACGGCCTGTAGGGCGGTCTCCGGTAAGTATGATCTTTTTCATGTTGTCTTTAAATTTTACGCAAAGATACTCATTAGTTCAATTTCATGCTCAGTCAAGAGAAAAAATTTACACAAGACGGCAGGATTGTTCCGAAAATGAAATTTTTTGTACTTTTAAAGAAATGGACAGGAATACAGTAATGCGATAATTTTGCAGCCGGAAAATCAGGAAGGCCCCGGCAATCTGTCCGGGCAGGGATAAAGTAAAGACCATGAAACTGCGCAGACCAAATTCAAGAATATTCATGCTGGTGTTCCTCGGGATGCTGAGCGCATTCGGCCCGTTCGTCATGGACATGTACCTGCCGACGCTTCCGGAAATGGCCGAATACTTCAGGACATCATCCTCGATGGTACAGCTCGGGCTCACCACCAGTATGATAGGCCTGGCCGCGGGGCAGCTTATCTTCGGGCCGCTGAGCGACCGCTACGGGAGGAGGAAGCCGCTGATCATCGCGATGACGCTGTTCCTTTTCGCCACGGCCGGATGCATATTTGCCAACACCATCTCGCAGTTCGTGGCCATGCGCCTGGTCCAGGGCATAGCCGGGTCCGGAGGAGTCGTACTGTCAAGGTCCATAGCATCTGACAAGTACTCCGCCATGGAGCTTGCCACCATGCTGGGAATCATAGGCTCCATAAACGGAGTGGCCACTGTGGCGGCCCCTATTGCAGGCGGATTCACTGCCGGGATCGGCGGATGGAAAGGCATATTCTGGTGCCTGATGGCACTCGGTGCAGTCCTGCTGGCCGGCAGCGTCAGGATGAAGGAGTCGCTTTCAGGGTCAAAAATGAAGAAGAACGGCAAGGAGGCTTTCCTGGGAGGGTTCAAGGACGTGCTGCACAACCGCAAGTTCGTCATGTATGTGATGCAGTACGGATTCACCATGGCTGTTCTTTTCACCAATGTGGCTTCCGCCCCTTTCATAATGCAGGAGCACTACGGCATATCACCGATGACATTCTCTCTGGTGTTCGCGGTCAATGCAATAGCCATGGCCATAGCGACAGCACTTGCACCCAGGTTCCGGACGATGGAGAAGGCCCTGCGCACAGGAAGCGACGCCATGCTGCTTGTCTCTATACTGCTCTGCGGGGCACTGATGCTCGGCTGCAGCTTCTGGATATATGAAATCCTGCTTTTCCTGCTCCTTGCCATGGTGGGGATGTCATTCACGGCATCCAACTCACTGGCAATGGAGAGCGAGCACAGCAACGCCGGCATAGCATCCGCACTGCTCGGGACTGCCGGTTACGCCTTCGGCGGGATAGTGCCTCCCCTTGCCGGACTCGGGAATATGATGGTTTCGGCAGGTGTGCTGTTCATAATATTCGCCCTGCTTTCATGCGTATGCGCAAGAGCTGCTGTTTATGGCGGAAATATGAAACAGTTTACTAACTTTGTCCTGCAGAAACGCCAGATGTCCGACGGACTCAGGGGAAATGTCTGACAGCACATGTCCATGCAGCACATGGAAGCGCGGAGTCTCAAGCGGGGTATCTGTAAATTCTATGGAAAATGGTCGGGAACCCTGAAGAATACATCATACGCCTGAAGAAAAAAGATGTAAGGCCGACAGCCATAAGGCTGCTGGTGATTGATGCAATCACTTCCGCCAGGCAGGCGGTCTCCCTGTCCGACCTGGAAGTCATACTGGACACTGTGGACAAGTCCAGCATTTTCAGGACACTGGAACTCTTCGTCAAGCATCACATAGTACATTCGATAGATGACGGCACAGGGTCTGTCAAGTATGAGATATGCGAAGGGGAGGATGAATGCACCCTTGATGACATGCATATCCACTTCTACTGCACAGTCTGCCACAAGACGTTATGCTTCAAGTCAATACATATCCCTCCGGTAAATCTTCCGGAAGGGTTCTCCATAGAGTCAGTGAACTATATGGTCAAAGGTGTGTGCAAGAGCTGCGCGGCAAAGCCAGGCAATCTCTGAATCAATCAATTACTGCAGCTTCCCATTCCCAGGTGCGCAACAAGGAAGACCGCTTCCGATGGAATCCGCCCGCGCCGGGGCCTTACCGCATGGCCTCCCCTTCCCGTATCAAGGGAAAATGCAACCCGGTTGCGGAAGCATCACGATATTTTTGCAGGCGGCAAGATAAGAAGCTGTTTTGAAATTTTCCGATATGAATTTTAAGAAGCTGTTTAAAATTTTATCGATATAAATTTTATGAGAGATTTCCGAGGGGAGATTTTCTGATCTTTTGAAAAGGATAGCAGAGCTATCTGACTGAAAAAAATCAGAAAATATACACCGGAAAGGTCCATAAAAGAATCTTTGAGAAAAATTTAAACAGCTTCTAAA
>JADIMB010000054.1 GCA_017694995.1 Candidatus Cryptobacteroides faecavium
TATCTATCCTATCTACAGATATGACCTTACTACAGGAGAAAGGCAGTACGGACCGGACGGAGAGGATCTCTATGACTGGGGCGAGTCCAGGACCTATGGAGCAAATTCAAACCCTTACGGACAGCTCCTTACTTCAAAGAACGAAATCATCTCGGACAACATATCTTCAAGGGGATATATCGAGGTTCAGATTCTCAAGGACTTGAAAGTGACCGCGAATGTTGCCTTCGACGTGTTCCTTAACAAATACGATTACTATGGTACACCTGTCGGAGGAGACGCTGCCGTGGTCAATGGTCGTGGCACCCAGGAGTCAACACGTTATTCCGCGCTGAACGTCAACCAGCTCATCAACTATACACCGACATTCGGAGACCATTCCCTGAACATTCTCCTGGGGCACGAAACCAAAAAGGACAACAGCTACTACTTCGGCGGACAGATGACAAATTTCGTTGACCCGGATGTATCAGACTTCGCGAATGCAGTGGTTTACCAGAATATGACTTCCTATACAGGTGAATATTTCCTTGAAGGTGTATTCGGAAGAGCCGAGTATAGCTATGCCAACAGGTACATCGTTTCCGCTTCATACAGGATGGACGGATCTTCGCGTTTCGCTCCTGACAAGAGATGGGGAAGTTTCTGGTCAGTAGGCGCATCATGGAACATGAAACAGGAAAACTTCCTTGTTGGCACCTCTGCAGTCAACGCCCTCAGGATCAAGGCAAGTTACGGTACACAGGGTAATGACAACATAGGCGTGAATAAAGTATACGAAGATCTGTACCGTATAGACAGGGTAGACGGTGAGGCTTCCATTGTCAAGACATTCAGGGCCGCTCCTGACGTTACATGGGAGAAATCCAATAACTTCAATGCCGGATTCGAGACCAGACTCTTCGACAGGCTGTCAGTAAATGCCGATTTCTTCATCAAGGATACGAAGGACATGATATACTACCGGCCGCTCGCACCGTCCCAGGGAGAACCGAATTCCCAACTCGTGAATGACATGGACATGAGGAACACCGGTGTAGAATTCGAAATCAATGCAGACCTTGTAAAAACAGAAAATGTGCTCTGGTCACTTAGCATCAACGGTACACATTACAAGAACAAAGTCACCAGACTACCTTCCGACATTCCTGACGAGGGATATGCTACTGGCGATTATTTCAGGGAAGAGGGACAGCCCCTGTACACTTTCTACCTGTATGAATGGAAAGGTGTAGATCCGGCAACAGGCCTGCCTCAATACGCCCACTATGATGACGACGGAAACATGACCCTGGTCAATACCACGACAGACGCGACAAGAATAAAAACCGGGAAAGCATCCATACCTGACCTGTACGGAGGATTCTCTACATATCTGACATTGTACGGATTTGACCTGAGTGCTTCCTTCGCATACCAGATAGGCGGATGGACTCTGGACTCCAACTATCAGTCCCTCATGTCGGCCGGCTCACCGGGAACAAACTGGCATAAGGATATCTTCAAAAGATGGACCCCGCAGAACACGGATACGGATGTTCCACGTGTACAGAACGGATATCTCGAGGCTTCCCAGACTTCCACAAGATTCCTGACCAAGGCTTCATACCTTAGCCTCAGGAACCTCACCATCGGCTACACCTTCCCTAAGAGGATAACTGACAAGATTGCCATGCAGAGTCTCAGGATTTTTGTGGCAGCCGACAACTTGTGGTATACTTCCAAGAGGAGGGGGCTTGATGTCCGCCAGTCATTCAGCGGAACAACAGGTTTCACATACTCTGCTCTCCGTACAGTTTCCGGTGGCATCAGTGTAACTTTCTAAACAAATGAGACAGAAATGAAAAAGACTAAGATAATATTCATCACCGCGGCTCTTCTTTCAGCCGTTTCCTGCCAGGAAAGTTTCAATGTAGAGGACACAGGGAACTTTTCTGGAAGCCAGGCTGCCAACCTTGTCGAAGAGGATCCCGCATTCCTGAATTCATATATCCAGGGACTGTATTCCTATATGGTGACATACGGCAACTACAACTATGACGGTCACGACAACTTCGGTTTCCTGTCATGCACTATGGTGACCGATTTCATGTGCCATGACATAGTTCTGGCAGGATCCCAGAACTGGGGCTGGTTTGACTATACCTATCAGTACAACGGGGCTGACTATATAAGGTGCTACCAGCAGTGGGCCAATTATTTCACCCTCATCAACAACTCTAACGAGATCATCAACTTCTTCGAGACCGGACAGGATCCCGAGGACATTACCCTGAGGGGATACCTCGGGCAGGCATACGCAATGAGGGCCATGTGCTACACATATCTGCTCCAGCTCTTCCAGGACCCTGTTACATCTGACGGGCAGCTTAATACCGAAGGCCTTACTGTCCCTATCTCATATGCAATAAGGGACGGTGTCGATACGGAAACGGCCAATGTACGTTCCGGACGCAACACTATGGCGACGGTAATGGAGCATATCGAGTTCAACATAGAAGAATCTCTGAAACTTCTGGAAGGATACCAGAGAGCCACCAAGAACGAGATTGACTACAGTGTAGCCCAGGGTATCGCAGCAAGGTACTATCTTCTGACACGCCAGTGGGACAAGGCGGCAGCCGCAGCAAATGCCGCGCGTCAAGGATACGCCCTGATGGACCAGACAAGACTTAAAGCCGGATTTATGGAGATCGAAGATGCGGAGGTCATGTGGGGATTCAACCAGACGACGGAAACACAGACTGCCTATGCGTCATTCTTCTCAAACATGAGTAACGACTGTGAAGGCTATGCAGGACTTGACCAGCCATCCAAGTGCATAGACCGGAGTCTTTATGACCAGATTCCGAATTCCGACTACAGGAAATCCCTGTTCAACGGCCCTGACGGTGATCCGTCAGCAGAGATGGCTGGAGCGAAGAGAGGATATGCCTCCAGAAAATTCGGATATGACAGCCAGTGGCTCCAAGATTATATATACATGAGGGCAGCTGAAATGTATCTCATTGAAGCTGAATCATATGCAAGACTAGGAGACGGAAACGCCTCTTCCGTGATGGCAGACTTTATGGCTATGCGCGACCCAGCATGGGCAGGCGGTGCTTCCGTTGATGACATTCTTCTGCAGAGGAGAATCGAACTCTGGGGTGAAGGATTTGAATTCTATGACCTCAGGAGGAACGGACTAGGTTCAACACGGTCGTATGAAGGCACCAACCATCCTGCAGAGGGACAGATTGATGTCCCTGCGCATGACACCAGATGGAGATACCAGATCCCTACAAGTGAACTTGAACAGAATCCGGAACTTGCGAAATATCCTCAGAACGAGCTTTAATTTAAAAGGAGATTGATATGAAAGCTATTTTCAAATATTTGCCGTTTGCAATTATAGTGCTGGCCTTCGCTGCATGCAGCAAGGTGCTGGAAAAAGATGAAGTCGAAGCGGACTTCACCGCAAAGGAGGCCGTACCAAGCGTGACAATAGACCCTAATGTCGTGGTGGACGAGTATGCAGGCACGGCTACCGTTACAGCGACTTTTTCCGGTGTATCAGCGGACATGGACTCTCTGGAGATAGGGTTCCTGTCTTCCACCGACCCGTCCATGACGTTGACTACGGACTCCGGGAGGGCGGTCCTGATAGAGAATCCAGCTGACGGGACCTACACCTGTGATGTGACGGTCACTCCAGGTATGACAAACTATATCATGGCAATGGCTGCGACAACAGGCGGGGCTGCATATTCGGAGAAACTTACTGTCGAGGTGCCGGACATCCCGTGGTATTATAAGGTAGGAAAAAGGTACGCAGGAACGGTAACCTCTGAGCAGTACGGTTCAGGAACATCCTATGAACATGTGGTAGAACTTGAGTTTTCAGAAGATTTCAAAACTCTATATATCACTGACATGGATCCTTGGGCTGTTCAAAGTATCAATTATAATAAAGGCAGCAATAACGTCGGTGTAGGTCAGGTGGACCTGGATAACAGAACAGTAACATTCCTTCCTGATGAATCAGGGTATGTAAACATCTATTTGTCACCTGTGGCATTCCTCTACCCTGTGGCAGAAGTTACAGATGAGGGTTTCTATTCCGATGATAAATATGTAATCACATTCAGTGAAGATGGAGGTGCCATTGATTTTCCTTTGTATGCAGTCTTCTCTCCTTCTGCCGGAGGTCTTGTTGAAATCTATGATCAATTTACTCTGACAAAGAACTGATACTGACATAAAAACTTAGATAAAAGGGTGGTACAGAAATCGCCGCTGGGCGGCTGTGTGCCACCCTTTTACAGATTAAGACATAGAACCCATAATGAGATTAGGAAATTTCTTATATGCCTTGCTGGCATCGGCGGCTGCGGTTTCCGGCTGCCAGAAAGAAGCCCAGGAATTTGCCCGGCACGAGAATCCGGACATCCCGGGAGAGCAAATATCTGAAAACAGCATTGTCCCCGGAGTCATGAAGATCATGGTCACTGAAGACCTGGCCGGAAGACTGCTCGCGTCGGCTGACAGATCGGGCATGGTGGAAGACTTCGCGGATGCTGGACTGGCCATAGACGGAATCAATATCCGAGATGTCCGTACAACTTTTTCCATAGGAGGGAAATACGAAGCCCGCCAGAGGAAAGCCGGTCTGCACAGGTGGTTCACAGTAAGCTTTGAGGAAGGCGCATCCCTCACGAAAGCAGCATCGGGCCTTTCAGACATCGACGGTGTCGAATACACGCAGCCGGTACGGAAGATCAGGGAAATGTCCGTATCGATGAATGACCCGCAGTACAGCGGGCAATGGCATTATTACAACACCGGGCAGCACGACTTGAGGCCGGGTATCGACATAAGGCTCCAGCAGGCGTGGGACAGATACGGAGTGTTCGGCAGCCCTGATGTCGTAGTCGCAATAATCGATGCCGGCGTAGACTTCCGGCATGAGGATCTGAACGGAAACATCTGGGTAAACGAAACTGAACTGAACGGAGCCCAGGACGCAGATGACGACGGGAACGGGTATGCCGATGACATCTATGGATTCAATTTTGTCACAATGGACAATGACATCACTCCTGAGTCCCACGGCACGCATGTGGCCGGGACGGTAGCGGCTGTCAATGACAACGGGACAGGGGTCTGCGGTGTCGCCGGAGGCCGTTATCCCGACAAAGGAGCCCGGCTCATGTGCCTACAGATAATGGATGACAGATATCCCAAGAAAGGAGTATATATCGAGAGGGTGTTCCAGTATGCTGCTGACAACGGTGCAGTCATAGCGCAGAACAGCTGGGGCTACGAAGATGCAATGGAGGACATTCCTTTGAGCGACAAGGTAGCCATTGACTATTTTATCAAAAATGCCGGATGTGATGAAAACGGGAACCAGCTGCCGGGAAGCCCGATGAAGGGAGGTCTGGTAGTGTTCGCCGCAGGGAATGAAAGCCGGGACATGAGTTATCCGGCAGCATACGAACCGGTCCTTTCCGTAGCGGCCGTAGGGCCTTACGGGAAATATGCATATTACACCAACTACGGGCCGTGGGTCGATGTCTGCGCTCCCGGGGGAGACACCGACGCGGCAATATACGGCGGAGTCCTGAGCACAATCCCGTCCGGATACGGGGTACAGCAGGGCACGTCCATGGCCTGTCCTCACGTGTCCGGTCTGGCCGCACTCATCCTTGCCTCCAAAGGGGGAGAGGGATTTACATGCGAAGACCTTTACGAGGCGATAGTCGAATCCTCGGATCCTTCAATCTACAGTTACAACGCGGACATGGAAGGAATGCTGGGCAAGGGCATGATCAATGCAGTAAGGGCTTTTGCATATTTCAGTACGGACGCTCCAGAAAATGTCACGGGACTCGAGATTTCGACAAAGTCCAACGTCCTGATCTTTACAGCTGATATCCCGGCAGATAAGGATGATGGCAGCGCCTATTATTATAATGTATATTACAGTACGGGGCAATTCAGCCAGCCAGACCTGGCATCGGTGGAGTCAGCCAAATTCGATATAGAATCCCTCACTGATGCGGGTGAAAACAGGAAGACTTTCAGCCTGCAGGGGCTGGAGTTCGGCACGGAGTACTGGTATGCCGTTTCTGCAGAGGACCTCGCTGGAAACGAATCCGGACTTTCAGAAATACACTCGGCCGTAACCGGAGAGAACAGGCCTCCGGCAATAAATGTCTCCGGGGAAACGGAATTCGATATGAAAGCTTTCGAGACGCGGACGCTCCAGGTGTCTGTGACCGAAGAAGACGGACATGCCTTTACAGTCTCGTTTGACAATAAAGGCAACGATGCCGCCATCTACACTCCGGTTTCCGGGTCAGAGGGAACCATCTCCATCAACGCCAGGAAGTCCGCTCCCGGCTCATATTCATGTGTGGTGACTGCAACAGACGAATTCGGGGCTTCATCCGAACTTGAAATAAAGTATAGGATTCTGGAGAATCTCCCTCCTATGCAGACTGCCGAGATACCTTCTTTGGTGGTCACCGGCATAGGTGGCACAGTCTCCCTGGAAATCCAGGACTATTTCACGGATCCTGACGGAGAAAGCCTTGCGGTGACGGCATCTATGTCCGTAGAGGGCATAGCCGGATTTTCATATCTGAACGGGACTGCGACTTTTACAGGAGAGTCAGTCGGAAGCACTTCGGTGATAATTATCGTTCAGGATGCGAGCGGGGACAGCGTGTCGGCTTCATTTGAGATTGTGGTCAGGGATGGAACCTATCCATTCGACCTGTATCCCAACCCTGTGACCGACTATCTAAATGTACGCACAGGGGAGGACACTGATGCGGATATCAGGGTGTACGATGCCGCAGGAAGGACCGTCTATAAAGGGTTGTCTGCCGTAAGCGCTTTCGCTCCGGTACGGATTGACATGAGGGAATGCGCCCCAGGGCGCTATACTGTAGCGGTGACATTCAACGGAAAGGAGCACGTGCGTAGCGTAGTGAAACTATAAGAATCATAAAGAAAGACATAGAACAATGAAAAACAATATAAGAATCATCGGGGCTGCCATTACGGTAATTCTATCACCGGCTGTGGCGGAAGCCGGGCCCGGCGACGAGGCTATGCCCTTCACCCGTATCACACGTGACCCTGTATCTCTGGCAATGGGAGGGACATCAGTGACAAGGACATCAGATATTTCATACGCATCGTTCTCCAACGCGGCGGTGATCCCTTTCAGCGGCAGCACCCTGGATGTCTCTGCAGGCTATCTTGGCTGGCAGCCGGCTGCCTCACCGGTACAGAATGTGAGCGCCGGGGCGGCATGGAATGCGGGAGGAAAGTTCGGTGTCGCAGCCGGATTCTCATACGGGATGTGCCAGGAGTACGAAATCATGAATGCCTCGGGGCAGGCGGCAGGGTCCTTCTTCCCGTCCGAGATTCAGGCGAACGTCGGGCTCGCCTGGAAGTTCCTCCCGTTCATTTCTGTCGGGGCGAATGTGAAGTACCTCGGGAATACCCTGGCCGATGGGCAGTCCTTCTCTGCCGTTTCATCGGACATTTTCCTGATGTCGGAATTCTCATCCTTCAGGGCTGCCCTCGGGGTCTCATCGCTCGGGTCGAAGGTCAAGTCGGTTTCCGGCGCCAGATTCTCCCTCCCGGCGTCTGCGACGCTGGGCCTCGGGTACGGCGATGTGTTCGGGCAGAGGCACGGCGTGGAGGTCCTGGTGGATGCTGACTGCTATTTCTCCGGGGCTTTCTCCGCTGCAGCAGGGGCCTCATACACGTACAACGGCATGGTGTCGGTGCGTGCCGGATACCGCTACGGCGGTGATTCCGTCATCCCTTCGTTCGCATCGGTCGGGGCTGGAGTGAAGCTCTTCGGTGTGCATCTGGATGCGGCATACCTGATTGCGTCTGGCGACTCGCCGCTCAAGAACACATTCTGCATCGGCATCGGATATTCTTTCTGACACCGGTGCAGTCCTGTGCGGCCTGGCCTTCCGTAGCTGCCTGCGGCCATGGGCAGATTCCCTGAATTTCCCCGGACCCTGTCACGACATGGGACGATGAGGCAGGTAACCTTTGTACTCCAAACGTCCTGGTCCTATGCCGGCAAAAATATTTTCCAAACCGGGAAAAAATCTGTTAATTTGTAAAGATATGGCCATCGGGGGCCAATCCGGACAAGCCGGGAATATTCTGGACTTATGGAGCATACACGACGGAAATACCCCATCGGGGTGCAGACATTCAGCAAGATACGGGAGGAGGGCTACCTGTATATAGACAAGACGGCGCTCATATACGACCTGGTTCAGTCGGGCACGATATACTTCCTGAGCCGTCCGCGCAGGTTCGGCAAGAGCCTCCTGGTGACGACCCTGGAGTCGTACTTCTCCGGAAGGAGGGAGCTCTTCCGCGGCCTGGCTATGGAGGGTCTGGAGAAGGACTGGACTGAATACCCCGTGCTGCATTTTGACTTCAGCGGGACGAAGTACTTCAGCGAATCCGCCCTTGAGGAGCAGCTTGACCTGCAGCTCTCCCGTTTCGAGTCAGTATACGGTAAAGGAGAGGGGGAGATATCCCCGGCAGGACGCTTCGGAGGCATCATCCGGCGGGCATACAGGCAGACTGGCCGGCAGGTGGTGTTCCTTGTGGACGAGTACGATGCGCCGCTGCTTGACAGCAGCGGGGCCCCTGAACTCCAGGAGAAGCTCCGCAACATGCTGCGCAGCTTCTACAGTGTGGTGAAGATGAGCGACGCGATGCTGCGGTTCGTGTTCATCACCGGGATAAGCAAGTTCAGCCAGATGAGCATCTTCAGCGAGCTGAACAGCCTGCAGAACATCAGCATGAAGGACCGATTCAGCGCCATCTGCGGGATCACGCAGGGTGAGGTCGAGGGACAGCTGAGGCCTGACGTCGAGGCCCTGGCGCAGAAGAACGGGGAGACTTATGCTGAGGCTCTGGCCCACCTGAAGAAGATGTACGACGGATACCATTTCAGCCCCGAGTGCGAGGACATATACAACCCGTTCAGCCTGCTCAATGCGTTCAGCAACCTTGATTACGACAGCTACTGGTTCTCCTCAGGCACTCCGACATTCCTGATCAATCTCTTGAGAAGGAGCGAGTTCGACATCGAGAGTCTTGACAGCACAGAAGCTCCTGCGGAGCAGTTCGATGCTCCTACGGAGCAGGAGTGCACACCGCTTCCTGTACTTTACCAGAGCGGGTACCTTACTATCAAAAGTTACGACCCTGTATTCAGAATATACACCCTTGCATATCCTAATGAGGAGGTGCGCCAGGGATTCATCAGCTCCCTCATCCCGTACTATGTCAATGACCCCAACCATGCCAGGAACTCCCTTATAACAGGTGTTATCAAGGCGTTGTGGCATAACGATATAGGCAGATGTATGGACCTCATCACCGCCTTCTTCGCATCCATCCCGTATGACCTTGACAACAAGACCGAGAAGCACTACCACACCATCTTCTACCTCCTGTTCTCCGCGATGGGCGCGTATGTCGAGAGCGAGGTCAAGAGTGCGGCCGGACGGGCGGACATCGTCCTGAAGACTGCGACGCACATCTATGTGTTCGAGCTTAAGGTCGACGGTTCGGCCGAAGATGCCCTCCGGCAAATAGACAGCAAGGGGTATCTGGTCCCGTACACCGCAGACGGGAGGAGGCTCGTCAAGGTGGGTGTCAACTTCGACTCCTCCACCAGGACCGTCAGCGAGTGGAAGGCCGTGGAGGAATGACATATCTTATTTGTCTGACCGGACGAGCGCGCCTAGGCGCATTTTATTGACCGTCAAATATTTATTTCTACAGTAGTTCTTCCGGTACCTGTATCATGACAGGGACCGGGAGAACTGCTGCGATTTAAATTCATTGATACACAGCACGATATTCCGAATGCAATCCGGAAGGTCCAGCGCATGAAGACGCATGATGCGTCCGGCCGGCCTGTGCATAAAAGTCCCGCATCTTCCCGTAGCTGCCTTCAGCCTTGGGCAGGTTCCCTGGATTTCCCCGGCCCCTGGCGCATGGCAGTCTGAGAGCAACATGTTGTAAATCAATTTATTGGTGTTTATGCGGCATGCTCCAGACCCCTTTCTCAGACCACCCTGGAGCACCCCTTAACGCACTTAAATAATTGACGATAAACATCTTGTCGTCAGAGCCTCCTGCGCCAGAGTACGGGAGCCGCCATGCCCTGTCACGACATGGGGCAAGGAAGCTGGCAACCAATGAAAGCGCACCCTAAAACGCCC
>JADIMB010000055.1 GCA_017694995.1 Candidatus Cryptobacteroides faecavium
GGCCCTTCAGGGCCGCACCGGAGCGTCAGCGAGGTTTCCTGCATGGGAACCGAAGCAGCGCAGGTGCCGGCGTAGCGAAGCGGAGCCGCATGCCCCGACGGGGCTGTCACCGCAGGTGACTGGGGGTGACGGATTCCGGTCATAAATGATAAAATATTGATTTTTAGGATAATATTGTTAAACATTAATCCGTCGAACTGACGTTAAAATAATATTGTATATGAAAAAATTTCTTATGACCGTTTCAGCCATGCTTCTCGCAGGAAGCGTGTTTGCGGCTGAAGACTCCCCTTTATGGCTAAGAAAGAACTGCATCTCCCCTGACGGGAGCAAGATAGCTTTCTGCTACCAAGGGGACATCTATGTGGTGAGCTCCGCTGGAGGGAAAGCACTTCAGATCACCAGCAACCCTTCCTACGATTCTGACCCGATATGGACACCTGACGGGAAAAACATCGTATTCAGTTCCTACAGAGAAGGGAACAAAGATATATTCATGACTTCTGCGGAAGGAGGGGCACCGGTCAGGGTGACAGACTACCCGTCAAACGAGACCCCTGTATATGTGCTGGATGACGGGAGGATCGTCTTTACCGCAAGCCTGATGCAGGATGCACAGTATGACGGGTTCCCAGGAAGTGCGGCGCAGCTGTATACGGTAGGACAGGAAGGCGGAAGGCCTGAATATGTGACATCCCTCCCAGTATCCTGCCTGAGCGTGAACAGTGACAATGTGGTCCTTTATGAAGACTGGAAAGGGTATGAGGACAATTTCAGGAAGCACCATACTTCTTCAGTGACCCGTGACATCTGGGTCTACAGGCCATCTGCCGGCCAGGAAGGATTCGGCATCAACGGCAACGGCACTTTCGAGAAGCTCTCCTCTTTCAATGGAGAGGACAGGAATCCGGTTTTCGCTTCCGACGGGGACACGTACTACTATCTGAGCGAGAAGAGCGGAAGCTTCAACATCTACCGGAGCTCCCTTTCAAATCCTTCGGAATCAAAGCAGATCACCCATAACGACACGCATCCGGTCAGATATATTTCAGTGGCGGACAACGGGACGGTAGCTTTCTCATACAACGGCGAGCTTTACACTGTAAAAGACGGTGAGGATCCTGTGAAAGTGAATGTCAGCATAGTGTCTGACCGTCTTGAGAGAGAGAACATCATCACCTATTACTCAAGCGGGACAAGCGACCTGGCTGTCTCTCCGAACGGGAAAGAGGTGGCCATCATCCTCAGGGGCGACGTGTTCGTAGCATCAGTGGACTACAGTACCACAAAGAGGATCACAAGCACTCCGCAGCAGGAAAGGGACCTGTGCTTCTCAGAGGACGGCAAGACCCTATATTACTCTTCCGAACGTGACGGGCACTGGGGGATATATGCCACATCCCTTACGGAGAAGGACGACAAGTACTTCACATACAGTGTGAAGATGGAGGAGAAAATGGTGACCGGCCCGGATCAGACCTGCTTCCAGCCGCAGGTGTCACCGGACGGGAAATGGCTGGCATTCCTGAGAGACCGTACTGAGCTGGTAGTGAAGGACATCAAGACAGGTAAAGAAAAATCCCTGCACAAGGGAATAAACTACTCATACACTGACGGAGACCAGAGTTTCGCCTGGAGTCCTGACAGCAAGTACCTGCTGTGCAACTGGCAGGCTGACGGAGGATGGAACAACGAGGACATCGCCCTGGTGGACATTGAAACAGGTAAAATCACGGATCTCACAGAAAGCGGGTACACAGACGGGAACTTCAGGTGGGCCCTCGGGGGGAAGGCCATGACATGGATGTCAGACAGGGCCGGATACAGGAGCCACGGGAGCTGGGGCGCCGAATATGATGTGTACGCGATGTTCTTTGACGGGAAGGAATTCTACAAGTTCACACGCGACAAGGAAAGCGACGAGATGGAGACAATGCTCGCCGAGGAAAAGGAATTGAAGAAAGAAGAGAAGAAAGAGGCGAAGGATTCCGCCAAAGTGGAGAAAGGAGAGCAGAAACTCGAGCTTGACCTGGACAACCGTGCTGACAGGATAGTGCGTCTGACAAGGTTCTCAGGAATGCTCGGCGACCACTATCTGAACTCGGACGGCAGCAAGCTCTACTACATGACCAGGCTGGAGAAAGGCTATGACCTGTGCGTCCTCGACATTAAGGAAGGGGATATCAACGTACTCGCCAAGGGTCTGGTAGGTTCAATCTATCCGACAAAGGACGACAAGGCGTTCTATGTGCTGAGCGGCAGAGGCATCATCAAGGTGGATATGGCGTCAGGCTCACAGAAGCACATCTCGTTCTCAGGCGAGTTCGACTACAGGCCGGCACAGGAGCGGGAGTACATTTTCAACCATATCTGGAAACAGGTGGCAGAGAAATTCTATGACAAGGATATCCACGGTATAGACTGGGCGATGTACAGAGACGCTTACAGCCGCTTCCTGCCTTATATCAACAATAATTTCGACTTCCAGGAGATGCTCTCCGAGATGCTCGGGGAACTGAACGGCTCGCATACCGGCGCCAGGTACTACGCCTCTGTATCCGGGAACCTCGGGAAGCTCGGCTTCATACCGGACTACAGCTATGAAGGCGACGGGCTCAAGATTGCAGAAGTGCTTGCCGGAGGGCCGCTGTCCATAGTGGACCCTGAAATCAAGGCCGGGGATATTATCGAATCCATAGACGGCAAGGCCATCAGGGCCGGAGAGAACTGGTTCCCTCTCCTGACAATGAAAGCAGGGGACAAAGTGCTTGTCACAGTAAAGAAAGGCGGGAAGAAAAGCGAGGAAATCTATGTGGAGGCCGGATACAGTGACTACAGCCAGCTCTACAGGAGATGGGTAAGGCAGCGTGAAGAAATGGTCAGGGAACTTTCCGGAGGAAGAGTAGGATATGTGCATGTAGCCGGCATGGATTCAGAAAGCTTCCGTGAAGTCTACTCGAAGCTGCTCGGAAAGTACAGGACTGCAGAGGCGGTGATAGTGGACACAAGGCACAACGGAGGCGGATGGCTCCATGACGACCTCGCTACACTGCTCTCAGGGAAAGCATACATAAAGTTCGAGCCAAGAGGACAGTATATCGGCACTGAGCCTTACAGCAAATGGACCAAACCTTCATGCGTGCTGATAGGGGAAGACAACTACTCTGACGCAAGCGGTTTCCCTTATGTATACAAGACCCTGGGCATCGGGAAGCTCATCGGCGCTCCGGTACCGGGGACAATGACAGCAGTATGGTGGGAGCAGCAGATCGACCCTACCATTATCTTCGGGATACCTCAGGTGGGAGCAGTAGGTCTTGCAGAAGGCAGATATCTTGAAAACATGCAGATAGAGCCTGACATCCTTGTCTACAACGATCCTGCCTCCGTGCTCAACGGGGAGGACAGGCAGCTTGAAGCGGCCGTCAAGGAAATGCTGAAGGAAATCGGCGAGAAGAAATAGCCGGACGGGCAATGTTTCTGAATTAAGGGGAAGCCAGATCTGTACAGGGTCTGGCTTTTCCCGTTTAAAAGCCGTCCGGACTATGCCGAGGGACAGTACTGCAAGCCGGGCGCATGGCAAGGCCCTGCGAAATAGCAAATAAATTTGCTCTGCTCTCGGCTTCTGTGTATATTTACAATTCCAAATCAGAATCTCATATGGACAGTAAAGTCGTTATCATACCTACGTATAACGAAAAAGAGAACATCGAGAAGATTACAAGGGCGGTCTTCAGCCTTGAGGGTGAGTACCATATACTGGTCATAGATGACGGTTCCCCGGACGGCACGGCACAGATTGTCAAAATGATGCAGAAGGAGTTCCCGGAGAGGCTTTTCATGATCCAGAGGTCCGGCAAGCAAGGCCTCGGGACTGCATATATCACCGGTTTCAGGTGGGCTCTTGACCATGGGTATGACTTTATATTCGAGATGGATGCGGATTTCTCGCACAACCCGGAAGACCTTCCGAGGCTTTTCACGACATGCAAAGAGGGAGCGGATCTGGCAATAGGCTCCAGATACTGTGACGGGATCAGCGTGGTCAACTGGCCCATTGGAAGGATCATGATGTCTTACTATGCATCCGTCTATGTACGCAAGATGCTTGGTATGGATGTATATGACACTACCGCCGGCTTCAAGTGCTACAGGAGGAAAGTGCTTGAGACCATTGACCTAGACCATATAGAGATGAAGGGCTACGGGTTCCAGATTGAAATGAAATATACTACGTTCAGGCTCGGGTTCAGGATTGTCGAGGTACCGATCATTTTCGCCAACAGGAAAGAGGGTACTTCCAAGATGAGCAGCGGCATATTCGGAGAAGCCTTCTGGGGTGTCATGAAGATGAAAATGAGAAAAATCAAGCCTGTAAAAAAATGATTCCTGAGAAAAGATTCCTGCTGTACAATGCAGCCATCGCCACCGGTGAGGGTGTACGCAACGGTTCTGTGGCTGTGTGCGGAGAGCGTATAAGCGATGTATGGTATCCTGACGGTGACGGACTGCTGGAGTTCAACGGCAGCATGATTCCGGCGGAGAGGCTGTGCGCCGCCTTCTCCGGTGCATACCCGGAAGCCGTGATATATGACCTGAGCGGGAAAGTCATGTTTGCAGGCGGGATAGATGCGCATGTGCATTTCAGAGAGCCAGGCATGACAGACAAGGCTGACATGGAGACCGAGTCCCTGGCGGCCATGCTTGGAGGAGTGACCTCTTTCATGGACATGCCGAATACCAATCCGCCTACGGTCTCTGCCTCCAGGCTTCAAGACAAGCTTGAAATGGCGCAAGGCAGATGCCATGCCAACTACGGCTTCCACATAGGCGCTACCAATACCAACATTGACATGATATCACGCCTCATCGGAGGGCTGGAAGAAGACGGAAGCCGCAGCCTTATAGGCGCCGGGGATTTCGGAGGCATCAAGGTGTTCATGGGGTCATCCACCGGCAATATGCTGGTGGACAGCGAGACGGCCCTGGCGGCCATATTCAGGAGGGAAGAAAAGGAGGTGCTTGTGCATTGCGAGGATGAGGCCATAATACGGGCGAATCTCCTGAAGGCAGAAGAAGAATCCGGCGGGGACATCCCGTTCCGGATGCACGAGTACATACGCAGCCGCAAAGCCTGCATACGGTCTTCGGCAAGGGCGCTTGAAATGGCCATGGAATACGGCACAAGACTTCACCTGCTTCACATCAGCACAGCGGAAGAAGTGGAGATGGTAAGGGCGGCAAAACAGATAAACAAAAACATAACAGCTGAGACATCAATCAATTACCTGTGGTTCAGCGACACCAGTTATGACACCCTGGGAAGTAAAGTGAAATGCAACCCTTCCATCAAGTCAGAAAATGACCGTGATGCGCTCAGGGATGCCCTGCGCAACGGACTGATAGACACCATCGGCACTGACCATGCGCCCCATCTCGAGTCCGAGAAAGACAGGCCGTACCTCACTGCCCCGTCAGGCATTCCGTCCATACAGCACAGCCTTCCCGTACTGCTGACTGTCGCAGCGCAGGAATCCATCCCGCTGAGCCGCATCGCCTCTGTCTTTTCAGAAAAAGCGGCCTCGATGTTCGGGATTGCAGACAGGGGGAAGATAAAGGCCGGATATTATGCCGACATTACCGTTGCCGACCCTGAAAAGGAATTCACCGTACGGCGTGAAGACCTGAAGTACAAATGCGGATGGACACCATATGAAGGGGCCTGTCTCAAAGGATGTGTAGAAATGGTATTCGTCAACGGACATGAAACCGTAAGGGACGGACAGCCCTCGACAGGTACAGCATTCGGTAAGAAATTGACTTTCAAAAACTGATACATGAAATACAGTGCACTAAAGAACGGACTGGGCAAGAACTCTAAGATTTTAATATATACCGTATCCCTGTTTGCAATCATACTCTGGGGGATATCCTACATATGGACCAACCAGCTTATAGCACTGGACATCCCGGTGACATATTTCGTATTCGTGAGAATACTGCTTGCAGGGTTTGTGCTGTTCCTTCTTAACGCCGCAAGCGGAAGGATAGCAAAGATAAAGAGGAAAGACCTGCCGAAATTCCTTCTTCTTGCATTCTTCGAGCCGTTCATATATTTCATCTGCGAATCCTACGGTGTGAAGGAGACAGGCTCCCCTACCTTGAGCGCAATGATAATAGCCACAATACCCATATTCTCCATAGGGGCCGGAATGCTTTTCTTCAAGGAAAGAGTCAATGCTGTTAATGTGGCAGGCATACTGCTGTGCCTTGGGGGTATCGTGCTTGTGGTGATGAGCAAAGGGGCTCTCGGACGGCATTTCATCTTCGGAGTGGTCCTTCTGCTTATTGCAGTGCTGAGCGAAGTGGGGCATGCATCAGTGACCAAAAGCCTCTCCGGCAACTACACCAGCCAGGTGATAGTGATGTACCAGTTCCTGATCGGGTCTGTCTACCTGCTTCCGCTTTTCATCTTCAAGGGTCTTGACGGATTTTCAGCAAGATACCTGTCCGCGGAAGTGTGGTACCCTCTGATATGCCTTGCCGTACTGTGCTCCAGCCTCGCCTTCTCGCTCTGGGTAAGTACAATCAAAAGCCTTGGAGTCGCGAAATCAAGCATATTTTCAGCCCTCATACCTGTAGTGGCTGCCATTGTGGCATGGATACTCGGGCATGAATCACTGAACCTCAGACAGTTCATCGGCATAACCATATCTGCTGTGGGAGTCGTGCTCTCCCAGTACACAAAGAAAAGCGACGAAGCATAGCACCAAAGCCATACCCCGCCGCAGACTTCCTTCTTTCCGATATCAGGGAAATCAGCGTCTCGGCCCCATAGGCCCATGCCCGCCAGGTCCCCCCGGCCCGCCGAATGTTCCGAACCTGTAGGTAAGAGAAAGGATTATATACCGTCCGAGAGTATTGTTCCTTGTCTCAAGGTGATAGTTGGAAGCGTCCGACACAGAAAGGTTCTTAGACTGGTTAAGGATATCATAAGCCTTAAGGGACAGTGTGAACTTGTTCTTGAAAAGGAGCTTGGTGGTCTCAGCATTGAGCACGAACTCGTCATCCTGCTGGGTAGTATATCCGTTGTACCAGTTGTAGTCCAGGTCTGAAACCAGGCCGAAGCCTTCCGGAAGAGTCCAGTTCATGGAGAAATCCACCTGGTTGTTCCATGTCGCCCTCTGGTTTGAGGATGTGATGGTGTACCACGACTTGGAATATCTTGTACGGCCGCCGATGTTGAGCTCCACCAGGTCATTCCTGAATGTGAACCTGAGCCTCTGGGTGAAATTCACCGACTGGGTCTTGTTCCTGGTGAACATCTCTGAGCCGTTATTCTGGAAATCCTCATGGAAGCTGTCATAGTCAAACTCCGCCGTCTCCGGATCATAATATGTCCCGGTATCGAAGGCACCTGTCTTCCCGATAAATGAAGAAGACTCGCTGTACCTGGCATAAGTCATCGAAGACACGGAGAACTTGGACTCCCTCCCGAACGGGCTGTTAACCATGATCCTTCCGTCCACAGAGCCTGACCCCGGGCCGTTGACAGGAATTGAGTACTGCGCCCCGTTCTCGTCATACCACTGTGCGTTCACTATACCGTCCTGGACTATGCTGCCTCCGAAACGGCCATGGACAGAAGTGAAGGTCTCTTTGTTGGTGTAGCCGAAGAAGCCCCTGATATTATGGTTGAAATAAGGTATCAGGTAAGGGTTTCCCAGAGACACATTCAAAGGGTCCGAGTTGTCAGGCACAGGCATGAGCTGTGAAGTGGACGGCTGGGAAGAACGTCCGAAGTAGAAGAAACGGACCATTGTATTGTCGTTGATGTCGTAACTGAACATCGCTTCCGGAGACCAGTTCAGGACTTTACTGTCATAGACTTCCCCGTTTGTCTCGTTGTGTGTGTTGGTAGGACGGACAGAAGCTCCCAGCTGCGCCCTGAGCTTTTCCTTCTGGTACATGAATGTAAGCCCGGCGCTCTGGTTGACGTATCTGTTGAGGATGTTGTTTGAATATGTATCATCACGATACTCACCTGCAGGATTATAGTTCAGGCGGTTGTTGGCCCGGTCAAGGTTGTCTCCCGGGATACCGCCGCTGTTGTATGTGTCCTTGAGCGACTTGCTGATATTATAGCTGTATGAATAATTTGCCTCCACGAAGAAATTGTGCCCCAGCGGCTCGGTATAAACGAGACGTGCCGATACGGACGAATTCCTGGAATTCTGGTCATACCTCTGGTTGATGATCGAGTCCAGAGGAGAGCCCAGTTCGTCGAACGTAGTGGTGAGGGACTGGTTGTAACCGTTCAGGATATTGTTGCTGAAATTGTAGTTGAACATCGCGGAGAGCGTCCTCCCTGGCTTTCCCAGCCTCTGTCTGAAGAGGAGGAATCCGTTGGCAGTCCAGTTCTTGTTGTAGCCGCTGTTGTTATTGAAACCGACGTTTGTAGTATCACGCTCGGAACCGGTCTCGCTCATTGTCAGGAAGTCAGAGTATTCCGAGAAGTCACCGGTACCGAAATTGAACTGCGGCTCGAAAAGTATGGATGTATTCTCCGAGAACTTGTGGTCTATCCTGAACCCGAAGCGGTGTCCCTGGCTGTTGGAGACATTGTATCCGTCATTGTCGTAAATAAGCGTGCTGCCGTCATCAAGGTAGGTCGTCCTGGAGCTCTCTTCCTCGACATACCTGTTGGAGCCGCCGTACATGTAGTTCCCGTTAAGCTCCATCTTGTCGTCAAAAAGGTTGAAGGCGCCGTTGGCCCCGGCCATCCAGGAAGTGGTTATACCGTTCCTGCCCCAGCCGCCTACCCCGCGGCCCATCCCCCGGGCCCCTCTCATGGTCTGCATCATGCTTGAGGACATGTCATTGAAGCCCCGGTTGTTTGTATTGTTGGCATTGAGGATGATGCTTATCTGGCTGTTCTTGGTGAAGCGTCCTATCATGCCGGCGCCCTGGTATCTCCACCCGTCCTCGGCTGGAGTGCTGCCCCCGGTATAATAACCCGCATCAGGCACGTCATGTCCGCCTCCCGCCATCAGGTTGCCGAACCACCCGTCCATCATTCCAGGCTTTATCGAGAGGTCTATCACATGCTCCTCCTCCCCGTCGTCTATGCCGGTAAACTCAGCCTGTTCAGACTTCTTCTGGACGACTTTTATCTTGTTGATAATCTTGGCCGGGATATTCTTCGTAGCCAGCTGAGGGTCGTCGAGGAAAAATTCCTTGCCGTCGATCATGATCTTGGTTATTGTCTCGCCGTTGGCGGTAATGGTGCCGTCAGAATCGACTTCCACGCCGGGAAGCTTTTTCAGAAGCTCCTCGAGCATGTCGTTGTCAGTGGTCTTGAAAGATGATGCGGAATACTCGACAGTGTCCTTCTTGACCACAATCGGGTTTCCGACCGCCTCGACTGTAGCGGCTTCAAGGACCTGTGTGTCCTGCTCGATCTTGACTGTCCCGAGGTCCAGGTTCTTGTCGACCGTTATTTCCTGGGAACTGGACTTGTATCCCATGAGATCCACCCGCAGTGTATAGTTGCCTTTGGGAAGTGGGGAAAGGACCGCCTCGCCTGCTTCGGTGCTCAGGACATACTTCAGCGGTGTGCTGCCTCCCTTGGCTGTAAGTGACACGGTCGCGAATCCCACCGGCTCCCCTGTCTTCGCATCAGAAAGCTTTACTTTGACAGAAAAACCGGACTGTGCTGACGCAGGGATGCATACAGCCGTGATAAAGAGGAGCAGCAGAAGTGGAGACAGAAAATACTTCAATGCCTTTTTCATTTGCCGATTCGTTTTATATCTTTAAAATTATATTATTCAAAAAAACCGAAAATTAGACACATGACACAGCCTGAGGTTTAATGGCCCGTGTCATTTTTTTATCCTGCCCGGATTAGCCTCTATGAACTTCGTCCAGTCTGAGGAAGATTTCACTCCAGCAACGGGGTTGGTAAGCTGGTAATAGTGGCACAGGGCAATAGCCACTGCATCCGTGGCATCAAGATGCTCAGGCTGCAAATCCACAGAGAGGATATGGCAGATCATATTGCACACCTGCTCTTTTGAAGCAGAGCCGCTCCCGGTTATGGCGATTTTCGCTTTCCGCGGAGCATATTCGTGTACAGGGATGCCTCTGTGGAGGGCTGCAGTAATGGCTGCGCCCTGAGCCCGCCCGAGTTTGAGGACAACCTGGGGGTTTTTTCCGTAGAACGGCGACTCTATCGACACATAGTCAGGACGGTACAGGTCCATTATCTTTCCTGTATCCGTAAAGATCGTGTCCAGCTTCTTGAACGGGTCTTTCTCCTTCCTCATGTCCAGAGTGCCGAGTGTCAGCAGTTCAGGACCGCCCTGGTCAATAGCAATGACCCCGTAACCGAGAATATTGGTTCCGGGGTCAATACCCATGATTATTTTCTTTGAATCAAGCTTCTTCATCTGCTAGATGATATCGAAGCCCGTGTAGGCACGCAACGCATCAGGTATGATTATCCTGCCGTCTTTCTGGTTGTTCTCCAGAAGAGCGGCGACGACCCTAGGCAAAGCCAGCGAACTTCCGTTCAGGGTATGTGCTAGCCGTATCTTTCCGTCAGCATCCTTATATCTGAGTTTCAGACGGTTGGCCTGATATGACTCGAAGTTTGACACTGAACTTATTTCAAGCCACCTTCCCTGCGCCGCTGAATAGACCTCGAAATCGTATGTGATGGCTGATGTGAAGCTCAGGTCTCCTCCGCAGAGCCTGACAATCCTGTAAGGAAGCCCCAGAAGGTTCACGATGCCTTCCACATGTGCCACCATCTCGTCAAGTGCGGCATACGAATTCTCCGGCTTTTCAATCCTTACGATCTCCACCTTGTCAAACTGGTGAAGCCTGTTAAGGCCACGTACATCCTTTCCGTATGACCCGGCCTCTCTGCGGAAGCAAGGCGTGTATGCCGTCATCTTCACAGGGAAGTCGTTCTCTCCCAGGATAACATCCCTGTAAATGTTTGTGACAGGCACTTCAGCCGTAGGCACCAGGTAGAAGTTATCAAGATTTGCATGATACATCTGGCCTTCCTTGTCAGGAAGCTGCCCTGTACCGAATCCTGAAGCCTCGTTCACCATCACTGGAGGCTCTACCTCAAGGTACCCTGCTTTGGTGTTTATATCCAGGAACATGTTGATGAGGGCCCTCTGGAGCCTTGCGCCTTTACCTTTGTATACAGGGAAACCGGCTCCGGTAAGCTTCACTCCCAGGTCGAAATCAATTATATCCAGCTTCTTTGCCAGCTCCCAGTGAGGGACTGCGTCCGGCCCGAGCTCAGGTGTATGTCCCCCTGTCTTCACGACGACATTCTCGCTTGAGTCCTTACCCTCCGGGACAAGGTCACACGGTATATTCGGGAGCAGGACAATCAGGGACATGAGCTCCTCGTTGTTCTTGTCAGAAGCGGCTTCGAGCTCCTTTGAGCGTTCTTTCAGAGAAGCGACCTCGCTTTTAACAGCCTCGGCTTCATCCTTTTTCCCTTCCTTCATCAGGGCGCCTATCCTGGCGGCCTTCTGCTTCTGCTCTGCCAGGCAGGCATCCAGCTCCTGCTGGAGGTCCCTGCGGGACTTGTCAAGGGCGACTACCTTCTCGACCGTCTCCCTTGCGTCAAAATTCTTTACCGCAAGTTTCCTGATCACATATTCCGGATCGTCGCGCAGCAATTTAAGTGTAAGCATAATTATCTGTAATGTTTCTTGTTCTACTTAAAAAGTCAAAAGAGGGCTGAAACTCACCCGGAGCTACAGTCCTCTTTTTGATTTTCTTAATCCCCGAGTCTCAGTTCTCAAACGGAATAACCGAGACGAAAGATTTGTTTTCGGCCTTTTTGCAGAATGTCACCGTCCCGTCAACCAGAGCGTAGAGAGTGTGGTCTCTTCCCATTCCTACATTAAGTCCTGGATTATGCACGGTGCCTCTCTGACGGACCAGGATATTCCCAGCCTTTACAGCCTGACCTCCGAATTTCTTAAGGCCCAGTCGTTTGCTATGTGATTCACGACCGTTCTTGGAACTACCGA
>JADIMB010000056.1 GCA_017694995.1 Candidatus Cryptobacteroides faecavium
TGATCAGGGCCATCGGTGAGGTTGCGGATGAGGTCCTTCCGGAAGGATACGGATATGAGTTCGGAGGAGCATCCCGCGAGGAGAGCGAGTCCAACAACACCGTGTGGATCCTTGCGATCAGCGTCATCTTCATCTATCTGCTCCTCTGCTCGTTGTACGAAAGTTTCTATATCCCGCTTGCGGTAATGCTTTCCGTGCCGTTCGGAGTCCTCGGCTGCTTTGTCGCCGCCAAGGTGTTCGGAGTGGAGAACAACATCTACCTGCAGACAGGTATGATCATGGTTGTCGGACTGCTTTCCAAGACGGCCATCCTTATCACGGAGTATGCCGTCCAGAGAAGGGAGCACGGCCTTACCATACAGGAAGCCGCATTCGATGCCGCGAGAGTCCGTCTGCGTCCTATCCTGATGACGGTGCTTACCATGATTTTCGGTATGCTTCCTCTGCTGTATGCATCGGGAGCCGGAGCCAACGGTAACCGTACACTCGGTGCAGGAGTCGTCGGAGGTATGCTCATCGGTACGGTAGCCCTGCTCTTTGTGGTGCCGGCACTGTATGTGGTGATGCAGAAGATGGAGGAAAGATTCGGATTTAAAATTAAAAAGACGAAAGAGTAATGATGAACAGAGCACTCAATGTTTTCTGCCATCTTGCCGTTGCGGGAACCCTTGTTTTCACAATGACGGGATGCGGAATATACGGAAAATTCAAGGCTCCTGAATATGAGGAGACTGCCGATGCATACGGAGATGTCGCCGTGGAGGATTCTGTCTCCATGGGTGACATTCTCTGGAGGGAATTCTTCGATGACGAGAACCTGAAGGCCCTTATCGATACGGCGCTGGCCAACAATGCGGACATGGCTACGGCAAAGTTGCGTATCGATGAGGCCCAGGCTTCCCTCAAGGCTGCAAGGCTGGCATACGTGCCGGGATTCGATGTGTCGCCAAATGCAGCTTACGGCTATGACATGAACGCGAAAGGAGGGGCGTGGAGTTTCCAGCTTCCTGTCAACGCAAGCTGGCAGGTGGATATTTTCGGCAAACTGACGAATGCCAAGAGGAGACAGCTTGCCGCATATATGCAGTCTCAGGAATATGCAAGGGCGGTACAGGCGCAGCTTGTGGCTACGGTAGCAATCCAGTATTACTCTCTGCTGGCCCTTGATGCCCAGTACGTGATATATCAGGAGACCGAGAAGAACTGGAGGGAGAACGTGAGGGTGACCGAACAGCTCCTTGAAGCCGGACGCTACACTGCGGATGCGGTATATCAGGCACAGGCAAACTATTACAGCGTATGCAACAGTCTGCTGGACATCCGGCAGCAGCTGCGCCAGGCCGAGAACCAGATGTGCTCTCTCCTCGGCAAGGTGTCTGGAACCCCTATAGAGAGAGGAAGCCTTGAAGACTGGACTTCTCCTGAGATGATAGAGGTCGGTATTCCTGTCGAGGTCCTTTCCAACAGGCCTGATGTGAAACAGGCGGAATACCAGTTCGCCCAGGCTTTCTATACGACCAACGGAGCGCGCTCCGCAATGTATCCATCACTTACGATTACCGGAAGCCTTGACTTCTATTCGATGATAGTGAATGCTGTCGGCTCTCTTGTAGAACCGATTTTCCAGCAGGGACAGCTCAGGGCCAGCCTCAAGATTGCAAAGGCACAGCAGGCCGAGGCCGAGGTCGCCTTCCGTCAGTCCATCATCGATGCAGGCATCGAAGTCAACAACACTGTGACGGCTCTCAAGACGGCTCAGGGCAAGACAGCCAATTATGCCGCCCAGGTAGGCAGCCTCGAGAAAGCCGTTGAAGCGGCACAGAACAGGATGCAGGACAAGAATGCCACTTATCTGGAGGTCCTGACTGCGCAGCAGTCTCTTCTGACCGCACAGGTAGGGGAGATCGCCAACAGGCTTTCGGAGATATCCGAAACGATAACTCTCTATCAGGCTCTCGGCGGAGGATGCGAATGATGTCCGACTTTGAAATACTTGCAAGCCTTATAAAGGAAAAGACAGTTGATTGCGGGGTGCTGGTCGCGGATTTGCACCCCGCAGATTTTTATGCGGAGGACGGGGGCCGCTTCCCGGAACTGTCGGATATCGTCTTCCATATAGCCGTGCTTTCCGGACAGCTGGATATCACGGTGGATGACAGGGAGTACCATTGTTCTGCCCTGGAAAACAACCTTGTCGATATCAAGCCATTGAACAAGGTCTCATCCATACGGCCCGGGGACGGTTTCTCCGGCAGGATATTGGCACTGTCGAGACCTTTTATCGAGAGTGTCCTCAGAGGCAGGAAGCCCATAAGGGCGAGGGACATACTTGCCATGAAGATAGGTACGGCCGTGACACTCCCGGATGCTGACATGCAGCGGGTGGAAGAACATTTCCGCGTGGTGTATGAAAACTGCTCCGGGGCGGATGGCTCGAGGCTGGATCAGGCCATATTCTGTTATGCGGCGCTTCTTCTGCATCTGAACATAATCCGCATAGTGTCTTCCATGCTGCAGGTAGAGTCCATACAGGGTGTCTCAGGCAATGCGGCCAGGATTCTGGACCGGTTTCTCTGTCTTGTGGATGAAAATGTCGCCGTGGAGCATGAGGTCGGTTTCTATGCTGCGAAACTGGGTATAACTCCGCATTACCTTACAATGATATCCAACAGGTTTACGGGATGTTCGGCAGGCAGGCTGATTGCGGACTCTCTGATGTCCAAGGCGTATGCGCTTCTCCGTAATACGGACTATACGATCCTGGAGATAGCGGAACGCCTGCATTTCAGCGACCGCTCATCGTTCGGCAAATTCTTCCGCAAGCATTCCTCGACTACTCCTGCCGCATATCGCAGAAGCATTATGTAATACGGATGCTTTTCAGCCATCAATGTCCGAAATACGATTCTACGGAAGAGCCTCCGCTGACTGTCGAACTGTCGTAGGCATTGCCTGCATAGTAAATGTGGCTGCCTCCCGTAAGCGAGCAGCTGATGGTTCCGTTATCTGTGCTGAACCATGCGGTGCTGCCTCCCGACAGGGAGCCGTAGCATTTGTCAATGTACAGGCCGGATATGCCGTATAGTGCCCTGCCATCCATTGCGGACCCTCCGTCAAGCTGCATGTTGCATGTGTCTATGCAGCCTCCGGTTGAGAGGGAGGAGGCTCCGGAAGCGCAGATGTCGAGGACACCGGTTTCCGTCAGGTCGAACTCGATCCTTCCTGCCCCGGAAAGTTCCATGGTGATATTGTCTGCCGTAACCTCTTTTCCGTAGATGGCTGATGCCCCGGATGCATTCAGATAGAATTCATCTGCAATGAATGGCCTTCCCGATGATATGATGGATGCCCCGGATGCGGACAGATGGCATATATTGCTTTTGTACGGAATCTCCACAATGGTCCTGAAATATCCGTTGCCGTTCATTTTCAGTCCGGCAGAATATCCGATTGTCAGTATTCCCCTGTAGTCTTCGTATATTTCCACGTACGGGAGTACGTTCGCATCGGCTTCTATATATGCCTCGTTCATGGTATCCGAGAAGATTACCTCTATGGCATCTTCTACCTCCACTCCCGTAAAGTCCATTGAAACCGGGATGGTCTTGCTCTCGGTATATCCTGCAAGGTCGATGCTTATGTCACTGCAGCCCGCAGTGCAGACAACGGCTGCGATTCCTGCGGCAAATGTCAAATGCTTTGTCATGTCCTCTCGTTTATATCCGGTCATAAAGATGCGCAGTGCACGGGAATGGTTGCATCTGTGCATCGCCATCTGCATGCCGGAAAAGAAATCCGAAAGAAATCCGAAAAAGAAATCTGCTCCCGCTGTTGCAACATTTCCGGAAAATGTCTATATTTGCAATCCTGTTTTGACAACAGGCAGTCCTTTCGGGAAATCCCGGGCTTCCGGGGACAGATTGAAATTTTGCGGAAATAGCTCAGTTGGTAGAGCATCAGCTTCCCAAGCTGAGGGTCGCGAGTTCGAATCTCGTTTTCCGCTCAAGCAGACCGCTGTAGCCGCAGGCTATGGCGGTCTTTCATTTCAAGGCTGAAAGCTTGCTTTCAATGACTTGAAATGAAAGGTCAACGAGGGCGTCAGCCCGACAGCGGTCAGCTTGAAAGTGCCTCCCCGGCAAGGGGGCATCGAGATGTCGGAGCACAGCGACGAAATCTCGTTTCCTGCTCCCTCATTATCAAGCAGTTACAGAAATGTGACTGCTTTTTTGTGATGCTAAAATCGGCCTGTTTTTGTGGTTGAAATGCACTTTGTGTAAGCAGATGTGTAAGCGGTTTTATCATGCTAACTATTTCTGTAGAAGTAATTTGCTACAAAGTTCGTCCACTTCGTGACAACACTTATCCATTAATGCTTTGTCTGACACAGCACAGGAAGCGAAAGTACATTTCCCTCGGTGTTTCTGTTCTGGAAAAGGACTGGGACTTCAAGAAGAATCAGCCAAAGAAATCCTGCCCAGACAGAGAAGCCATTGTCAAACTCATAAGCGACAAGGTATCTGCTTACAACAGTATGATAATGGAACTGACTGCCAAACAGCAGGAGTTTACCATATCTTCTCTCGTCCAGATAATGGAGAACAAGATTGCCGTCAAGACTGTCTCCGAAATGTACGATTATCTGATAGACGAGTTCCACAGGACAGACCACCTTGGAACAATGAGTGTTTACAAGCAATCGAAAAGTTCTCTAATCAAATTCAACCGCACTCTTGACATCCCGTTCAGCGACATAGATTGCCAGTGGCTCGAAAGATACGAGAAATGGCTGAAATGCAGGAATATCAAGGACACGACTATTAGCATTCTGTTCCGTACTCTCCGAAGCGTGTTCAACCGTGCCCTCTCCATGAAACTGATAAAGCAGAACATCTATCCGTTCAACGATTTCAAGGTCAGCAAATTCGATGTGCGGACGAAGAAAAGGGCTGTGACAAAAGAGGATGTTAAGAAGATAATGTCGCTTGATTTGTCTGGGGAACGGCACTATATGCAACTTGCAAGGGACATATTCCTGTTCAGTTACTTCGGTGCAGGCATAAACTTCTCCGACATAGCCCTGTTACGGTACTGTGACATATCTGACGGCAGAGTTCGGTATATCCGCAAGAAGACAGGCAAGGAAATCAGTTTCCCGTTAAGCGATGCGGGACAGGAGATAATCAAGCGATATTCCAGACAGGATGCAACCAGTGAGGATTACATATTCCCGATACTTGACAGGAGGATACACAGAACTGAAATACAGAGGAAAAACAGAATCCACAAAGTGATAGGCAAAGTGAATCCATGTCTTGCAGAGATAGGCAGAATGGCAGGTCTGGAAACGCACCTCACGACCTATGTTGCTCGACATACATTCGCAACAGTCTTGAAAAGGTCTGGAGTGAACATAGCAATCATCAGCGAAAGTCTCGGACATTCCGACCTTGAAACCACCCAGATTTATCTCGACAGTTTCGAGAACTCCCAGATAGACGAAGCAATGAAGAATCTGCTTTAGTCACAATCCAGCATCCACACATATTCCAGACAGTAAGGGCAGGTGAAATATCCTGTCCTTTTCAGCTATATCTACTTAAAAACCAATTAAAACCAATATTATGAACAATCAATCATTTACACCCTATCAAAGGCTTGAACTGAAAAAGATGAGTACAGAGAAAATCATCAGCATCATCAGAGTGGCAGCAAAGAACTATGATGATACCTCACTTATCCTCACACCTCGTATAGACCAGACTGGACAGGCATACTACTGGACTGGACTTCGATATGGAGGATGTACCGAACTGGATTTCAAGTTATGCCTAAACAAGGAGATAGAAGCATTCATCCTCTGTTTCCTCTTGAAAGGCAAGGACGGTCTTGTTGATGTCGGCAACTTCACTCCAGACCCTACAATGACAAAGGGCATAAGCTGGCTGCAATCCCACCTGTACCGTCATTTGGAATACTGTCAAGGTCTCAAAGACTTTATCAGAACAAGCAACGGCAGGACATTCCAGAACAGGAAACTGACATTCCCGTATGGCAGTATCATCTATTCACAGGAAATCAAGGATGTATTTTCGACCCGACCACAATGACGGTCAAGCAGACATCCATATATGAGACAAGTGGACATCCCGATAAAGGACATCCGAAGAAGATTCCAAAACAAATTCCAGAATTTTCTGGGGACAAAACCGCTGAACATACGGGCAGTTAAAGGACAATACCGACAGAACATCCAGACAGGTATCCTCCAACCCTATTAAGACATGCCGAAACGCACCATATGTGTCCTCCAGAGCCGAGAAGATACCACTGCTGCCCAAGTTACAACCTATTGACTTTTAATGGATTTTGATTTTGGAAATGTCATAAAATTTATATAACTTCGTAATACAGATTCAGATAAGGAGAGTGCCGAATCTGGGCACAGGCTGATTCCGATAATGGTCACGGAGAAGCCAGTCATATATGCGTAACGATACACAGACAAGAGGGAGGGGCTGAAAATGCCGTCTCCCTTAACTGTGCCTTGACTTACCATATTTTTTGAGTGGCTGAATCGACCGAAAGAGATTCCATATAAAAGAGATAAGGCTGAATATCAGTCAATTTTTAATTCCAAATCAAATTAAGAATCGTTATGCGTAAACACGAAAATGACAATCAAAAAACGACCAATTCACAAGACCAAAAGATAACAGCCCCAGAGGGTGCAATATACCTCACGGACTGAATGGAAGAGATACCGTCCAACTGCATATTGAGCAAGGGAACGACAGGATGTGGAGCGACCACACTGGCAACGGTACAGAATACACCCACGATGATAGCGATGCCGTTCGTGGAACTTATAGACAACAAGGCACAGCAGTTTCCAGAGAACGGAGACGGGAGACCAGTCCTGCTTCCTATATACGGTGAGGGAGACAAGACAGGGGAGATACGGGAGTACATGGACAGACATGGAGACCTGCCCAAAATAGCCACCACATACGATTCAGTGCCGAAAGTGTGCAGCATACTGTCTTCACTCGGCTATGACCCGTACGGGAATATGCACCTGTGCGTGGACGAATGGCATACACTGTTCAACCATTACAGTTTCCGAAACAAGGCAATAAGAAACCTGCTTGCAATCGCAAAAGACTTCGGGAGGGTAACCTACATGTCCGCCACCCCGATAGAGAGGGCATACTGGCTGGAGGAACTTATGGACATGCCCGAATACAGGATAGAGTGACCGCACATAGAGCCAGTAAAGGTCAGAAGCCACAGGATAGAGGGCAATCCCCTTGCATACATGACTGGGATATGCAGAAACAGGCTCAAGGGAGAAAACATCGGCAGCAACTACCATATTTTCCTAAACAGTGTGGAGGGCATATACTGGATAATCCGCAACGCAGGTCTCACACCAGACAACACAAGGGTCGTATGCTCACAGTCCAGCGGAAAGCAAAACACAGCCAAACTCCACGGCTTCCCGATAAGCAGGACGGCAGACCCAGCAAAAAGAATCAACCTCTACACATCCACTGCATTCGAGGGATGCGACATATACGATGAGAGAGGGCGGACATTCATAGTCAGCGAGCCGTACAAGGCGCACACGATGCCAGACATATCCACATCGTTCCTCCAGATAGCAGGGAGGGTAAGAAACAGCATATACGGATGGGAAGTGATACACCTGTACGGAGCGACAGGCAATCAGAGGACGGTAAGCCCAGACGAGTTCGAGAGAGCCACATGGGAAGCTGTGGAAAAGACGGAACATGACTTGGAACACATCAACGCCCTGTCGGAAGACTTCAGAGCGAGCATAATCCGCAACCTCCCGTACATAAACGAGCCGTACGTCATAGAGGACAACGGGAAACTCATTGTGGACAGGAACATGGCTAAATATGAGATAGTGAACTACAAGGTCGTTAACGGAGTGTACAGTTCACAGATAACGGTAGAGGACGAGATGAAGAAGAACGGAATCGGCATAGCGAACAACGATTCCTATACAGCACCCAAAAACATACAGGCAATGACACAGACAAGGACAAACTTTGAGGACATATACAGGCGATACAGCGAAATAAGGCATGAGAAGCTGATAATGTTCACGACAGACTGGGAGATAGAACTGTCGGAAGCGATATACCCGTTCATAGGGGACGCATACACGAAACTCGGTGATGAAAAGGTTAAGTCCCTCAAATACAGGGTCGGGGCGATACAGGATGCACTGACAGCGATGTCAAGGGTGGACACGGACTTGAAGATAGTCGAAATGGCTGACAGGAGATTCCCGAAGCAGACACCGATACCAGTGAAGAAGATAAAGGAAGAACTCCAGAAGATATACGATACTGTGGGAGTAAACAGGCGGGCAAAGGCAACCGATATGGGGCAATGGTATGACACAGTGACATCCCCGAAACGGATAGACGGGAAGAATGTCTCCTGCATGACAATCATCAGGAGCAGATTCGTAAGGAGTGATTTCTAATGGGACAACGGAGGGGGAAAGAAACCCTCCGAGTTCCAAAGGGGAAAAGTGCTATTTTTTTCATGGCACGAGATTGAGGTGTCTATAAGAATAGCATTTCATGCCATAAAAAATATTACATCGGATATATTATCTGAAATCATTCTCCAAAACAAATCCAGACAAACAGAAAATTCGGTTGGAAACCTCACTTATTCCATTATATATAAGCCAGTTAATCCAGAAAATTTACTTTGGAAAACTCGGAAATGTTGCATAACTTCATATAGAATTGGCATATAAAGAGATACAGACATAGAAGATTTGATAACATTTAATGATACATGACATGAAAGGAATACCATTGATATGTACTACAACGATAGATATACCTGTGATTTTGCAGATAGAGAAGTCAAGGACAGTGTATATCTATAATGAGGATGAGGATTGGGACAGAGAAATCATTTGCCTGCCTTGCTTTAGGGATAGCGACAGCAGGAAGAAAAGGGATTAACTGCTTTATAGATAAATCCATATTAAACCAGTTTGAAATTACATGGGAGGACAGCATAAGTTCTCCCTTTCCTGTATCTGTGAGTTTGGTTTCCAAAAAAATTTGGAATGGATTTGGCAGTCTCATTATCTGTGTATAGATAAAAAGACTATATTTGCAAAAGATGAAATTGATAGACAATCATATCAAGAACATAGTTTCCTTGTGCAAACGGTACAAGGTAAACAGGCTTTTCGTTTTCGGGTCTGTATTGACTGACAGATTCAATGATGAAAGCGACATAGATTTGGTCGTGGATTTCAAGAAAGACGAGGTGGAGGATTATTTCGACAATTACTTCGATTTCAAGTATTCATTACAGGATTTGTTCGGCAGAAAGGTTGATTTGGTAGAGGAACAGTCCATAAAAAATCCGTATTTCCGAAAGAATGTGGATTCTACAAAGCAATTGATATATGGATGAGAATATAAACAAGCATCTGCACGACATTCTGGATGCAATCAATGAGATAGAATCATTCTTTGGAGACAAGCCCAAGTATTTCAACGAGTTCTGCAATGACCTGTGTTTAAGACGGGCAGTAGAAAGGGATATTGAGATAATCGGTGAGGCAATGAACAGGATTCTGAAAGAGGACAGAAACATAGCCATTACCAATTCCCGAAAGATAGTCGATGCAAGGAACTATATCATACATGGCTATGACAGTCTTTCAGCCGATATTCTATGGAGTATAGTGATAAACCATTTGCCGAAACTGAAAGAGGAAGCGCAGACATTACTGGAACAATAGACTGCTTTAGACGGATTAATGGCATATCAGCCCTCTTGCAGCAATGTGAGAGGGTTTTCTGTATATAGAAGACTCCAAAAAGTCAGAATTGAATTGGAAACTATGTCTTTAACTATACCAGACTGGCTTCCAGATAAATAGCCAAATCAAGTTGGATTCATACCTTTAACTATACCTGCTCTCATAGGTACAGGTAAAGGGCACAAACAGAGTATCTATCCAAAGCACCCCTACACATACTTCAAGGGAAATCAAAATCCACTTCAACGCAAGACCAGTGCAGGGTACATCCCAAAGG
>JADIMB010000002.1 GCA_017694995.1 Candidatus Cryptobacteroides faecavium
TTTTCAGTCATATCGTAAAAACTTTTATTGATTTCACCGGTATCGGCCCGGCAATCTTCCGACCTCATTTCTCCGGCAACCGGCCTGCAATATACGACAAAAACCGGCAATGCAATTATACAGTTGGCAAAATTACGACATTTTGACATTATATTTACTATAACCCACCGTAAAACATGACAAAATTTCATCCTTTTGAAAATATTTTAATCAAAATTGACACATCCGGGCACTTAAAGCGGGATGGCATATCAGTTGATATTATTCCCGATGTCCGTCCGAAGGACACCGGAAGTCACACGCCGGAATCCGGAAGGCTCCGGAACAGGCCGCAAGGTCCGCCGGAAGCCGGGCCGGAATCAGCGGGAGACCGAAGGTGAACGGACGACGGACAGGAAATTAATTAAAACAATATAGGAGGATTTGATTATGGTACCTGCAAGAAGAAGATATAACCAGACTTGGTTACCGGATATTTTCAACGACTTTTTCGACACGGACTGGATGAAAAGGATGAACGCAACCGCTCCGGCCATCAATGTCATCGAGAATGAAAACAACTACGAACTAGAGCTTGCCGCTCCGGGACTGACAAAAGAGGATTTCAAAGTACATGTAAATGACGAGGGAAGCCTGGTCATCGAAATGGAAAAGAAGACCGATGAAAAGAGCGAGAAGAAACACGGGCATTATCTCCGCCGTGAATTCTCATACTCGCAGTTCCAGCAGACAATGGTCCTTCCGGAGAATGCCGACAGGGACAATATCAGCGCCCATGTAGAGAACGGCGTGCTGAACATCAGCATCCCGAAAATCCAGAAGGCTGCCGAGGAAAACAGGAAAGTCATAGAGGTGAAATAAAAATGATCCAGCAATGATCTGGTGTCACAAGCTCTGACACGTCAAGCAGGCGGTCCGGGAATCCGGGCCGCCTGCTTTTTTTTACGCTAAGGAATAATATCCCGTCAGGACAGGTTTCTGCATCAATTGGCAGGGACCATGTCATGGCTGTCCATGTATGCCTTCAGCCTCTCGAGGTATTCATAGTCAGGACCGTCGAAGAACGAGACTCCGCTTGCCCCGTTGCCGTATGCGGCATCGAGGGCCTTTTCGAAGTCGTCGCCCTTGATGTCAGGGAACATGAGGCCGGCATAGATATGTGCACGTCCGCCGACAGCCTTCACGCTTTCAGCGACAGAACGGCCGATCCATTCCGGGCCTTCATAGTAGAACCCATTGTATATCATAGGGAAATAAGCATCTAAAGGCCAGTTGCCCCAGTCCTGGCGGACCATTCTCTTGGCCATTGTAGGGCCCGGGAACACTGCGGCGGTAAGGGTCTTCCCCTCAGTCTTGAGCCTTGCCGCGATAGTCTTTACCACATGGGTAATGGCATCATACCGGAAGTTGAGCCAGGACTGGTCTTCCATAGGGAATTTCAGCTCGAGAGGATCCTTTCCGGTAAGGGCCTTGAACTTGGCACGGCAGACATCGCAGTAGCAGAAATCGTATTCCGGGAGCTCCTGCGTCTGCTCTATCCCGTAGTTCTTCCACAGGCTCACCGGCAGTATCACATCCGGGAAGCGCACATAGTCCAGGTGCATCCCGTCCACATAAGGGAGATTGGCCATCTTCAGATAATCTTCCGCTAGATACTCCGGCACCCCTTCGTGCGAAGGGCAGAGGAATCTGTAGTAGTCCACGTATGCGGGATGGTCAAAGCACGACTCCCCTTTCCTGTTCACGGCAAACCAGTCCGGATGTGTCTCCAGGCACTCCGCACGGTTCATTGTCCATTTCCAGTAATGGGCCTCCAGGCCCGCCTCCTTGCACATGCGGAACACATCCCGGTCATATCCCTCGAACAGTATGCCGCTGATGCCGCAGCTGTGCACCTTGGCGAAATGCTCCCTGTACTGGCTGTCGCTCCACTCCGGGTTGAGCCTCATCCACATCCAGTTCTTCACGACCTGCGGCTGCACCTTGCCTATGGTGAACTTCCCGTCCTGGTCAACTGCATAATACTCCTTCCTGCCGGCAAGCGTGATCTTTACAAGGAAGCTGCCCGAGGTGGCCTCGACATCTATCCTGTCATCCTCCCCGATAGAGGAAAGCTCGGCATCGGTAAGGAAGAAATCGTCCACGGTGCGGAGGAAATTGCCCTTTGCGGACTTGTTGTCAAGCTGGGCATAGAACATGGCCCAGAGAAGCCTGTACGCATCCAGATCGATGGTATGGCCACCCCTGGTCCTTGACCCGGCCGGCGCGTCCACGAAATTGAGGAAGCCCCAGCGGTCAGGCATGTGCATGTCGACCCGCCCTGTCGGGGTCCACACCCAGTTCTCTTCAGGCTGCCCTTCCACGAGGTGCTGCACACGGGAGAAATTGATCCTCCAAGTGGTGTACTGCCTCGGGTCTGAGAAATTCCATGTAAGCGCCTCGAACGGGATGGCCATCTCCACAGTCCAGCTGCGGTCGGTGTCCTTCTCCTTGTTCAGCGTGCCGTCATAGCCGACAGCGAGCCGGAGCCCCTCGCAGTTCCACGGGATGAAGAACGACCCTCCGCTGCGGTACGGCTTGTCCAGCATGAGGTCGAAGATGACACCCCTTGCATTGTTCTCTATCTCGAAATAATGCACCCCGTCACCGTCAGGGTCGAGGAAGACCTCGAAATCATTGTCATGATAGATGATAGTGTCCCTCTGGGTGAGCTTCGCCACGATATTGTCCTCCATGAGGGTGGCGGCGATATAAAGGTAATCGTCGTCCCATAGCATCTTGACTGCAGTCTCTTTGCACGGGGCCGGATAACCTTCCCCCCTTATGTCGACGAATGCCTCTGAAGGCTGTGCGCGGAGCCATGAATCTTCCTTGAGCTTACCGTCGATCTTTATGGGATCCACTGTACGGAAGCAGTCATAGCTGCGCGGCTCTGTCAAGACCGTCTTGTAGCGCTCGAAGAGCGGCTGGCCGGATACGAGTGCCGAAATGCACATCACGGCTGCTGTAAAGATCAATTTTTTCATCATTTGATATATCAGTTCAGTATAATTTTCCAATATGCCGTCATCCGGGATCAGTCTCCGTAGTCGTTGAAACTCAGCACCTGCCCGGCCCCTCTGTAAAGCTCGAGAGGAGACTCCAGATCCACCGCGATCACGGTTATCCTGTCGTCAAGCACGTCCTCAGGCACGTCTATGTAGCATACACCCGGGACCTCGCTCCATGAAATGTCGTTGTAGCGGACCCAGTCGAGCTCCGTATTGCTGCCCACCACACGGACATCCTTGATGCGGCTCTTGAGCCCCTTTAGCTCGATGCTTTCATTCGGGGTGTAAGGAAGGTAGATATACAGGGTCCTGCTGTCCAGGCTCATGGAAGTATAGCCCTGGACATGCCCTGCAGGAATCCCCGCCTTGGTGTCATATATGGCCTCGGCATGTTTCGAAGTCCATCTTCCGAATTCCTTCAATATCTCCACCTGCCTCTGGGGGATAGTCCCGTCGGCCATCGGGGAGATGTCCAGCAGAAGATTCCCTCCCAGACTGATGCAGTCCACCAGCATCCGGAGAAGGACCATTTCGCTCTTGTAGTCCGTATCCTTCACCCTGTATCCCCATGAATCGTTCATGGTCATGCAGGTCTCCCACCACTGCGATTCGGGACGGGTCACCGGCACGCCAAGCTCAGGAGTGGCATAGTCACCATAGCCCTGTATGCGGGAATTGATGACCACTCCGGGGTTTGTCTCCCTGAGCATCCCGACTATCTCCTTTGCCTTCCAGTCCTCCGCCGTCTGCTCCCAGTCTCCGTCAAACCAGTAAAGGTCAGGCTTCCAGGTGTCGTTCAGCTCCCTTAGCTGCGCAAAGTTGAAATCCACGAAATGCTGCCATCTCTTCGGGTCCTTCTTTATGTCGTATTTGGCGGGACCGTTACGGTAGATATTCGGGTAATCCTCTCTCGGCCAGTCGATAAGAGAGAAGTAGAGACCGAGCTTCAGCCCTTGTTTCCTCACCTGCTCGGCGAAGGGGGCAATGAGGTCCCTGCCTGCAGGAGAGTCCTCCACCGCGTCGAAGTCCCCCGCCTTGGTGTCCCACAGGGCAAACCCGTCATGGTGCTTGGTGGTGATGACAGTGTATCTTGCACCGCTCTCCTTTATGAGGCGCGCCCAGTATGCAGGATCGTAATTTTCCGCAGTGAAGAATTCCTTCTGGGCCATGTAGTCCTCCAGGGACACTGTCCCGTTATGGAACGCCCAGCTTTCTGAAGTCTCTCCTTTTGAATAAATGCCCCAATGGATGAATATACCGAGCTTCGCCCTCGAGAACCATTCCATCCGTTCCGCTTTCTGCTCAGGGGTCTCGGCATTGAGAGGCACTGCCCACAGGGATGACAGGGCAAGTGCCGTCAAAAAGATATTTCCAACTTTCATATCAGATTGTGTTTACTTGTAAAACGGATTCGGTCATCAGTTTAATATGACAAATGTAAACCTTTTGAAGCACAGTGACAAATATAACGCGACAATTGTGTGCATGCAGGCACGTCCTGATGACGTCTTGACAGGAAAATTTTGCGCATTATTGTACGTTTTATTATATTTGGGCACTTCGTGTCCACATATATGACGCATACATATTGCCTGGACCCTGTGAAAAGACATAAATGATAAAATATTGATTTTTAATATAATATTGTTAAACATAAATTCGTCGAACTGACGCTAAATAAGATGAAAGATTTCCTGCCGGCAGCTGCCGCTGCCACTATCCTGCTGGCATCCTGCAGTACAGGTGACAGTTTCTTTTCCGATGACAAGGCCTACAAGAAAACAGTCCTGGAGGACTACAGGCACAGAGTGGAGCTTCTTGACGGCTACGGGGCCACAGCCGTTGTCGAAGACCCGTCTCTGACCCCGAGAGAGAAAGAGATGCTGCAGTTCCTGTATGCTTATATGCCTATGGGCGACATGATCAATTTCCCGGGAGAATTCTACCTGCAGAACATCAGGCTCAGCGAGCAGGCCAGGGAAACATTCTCCTGGGGCAAGGACATCCCGGATGTGATCTACCGGCATTTCGTGGTCCCGGTAAGGGCCAACAATGAAGACATAGACGGGGCGCGCACCGTGTTTTTCAAGGAACTTGCTCCGCGGGTAAAGGACCTCTCCATGAAAGACGCCATCCTTGAAGTGAACCACTGGTGCCACGAGAAAGTGGTGTACGCCCCTACCGACTCCAGGACACGCGGCCCGCTGTCGCTTGTGAGCAGCGGAGCCGGAAGATGCGGGGAGGAATCCGCATTCCTGGTAAGTGCATTGAGGTCAGTGGGAATACCTGCACGCCAGGTATACACTCCGCGCTGGGCGCATACAGACGACAACCATGCATGGGTGGAAGCATGGGCGGACGGGCAGTGGCATTTCCTCGGGGCGTGTGAACCCGAGCCCGTACTGGACCTGGGCTGGTTCAACGGTTCCGCAAGCCGCGGTATGCTCATGACCACCAACGTATTCGGCAGGTACAACGGTCCGGAGCAGGTAATGGGACGTACAGAGCTTGTCACAGAAGTCAACGTGACATCGAATTACGCCCCTACCGCTTCTGTGGAAGTCCAGGTTGTGGACACAGACGGGAAGCCAGTGCCGGATGCGCTTGTGGAATTCAAGGTGTACAACTACTCCGAATTCTACTCGATAGCGAAGAAGACATCCGACAAGGAAGGCAAGGCGTCCGTATCAGCAGGCTGCGGTGACGCTCTCGTATGGGCAAGCGACGGGGCAAGATACGGTTTCGGGCTGGCCGCATTCGGCAAGGACAAGGACATAAAGGTGACCCTGGACCACAAGGCAGGAGACAATTTCGTCTCCGAAGTGTTCATCGCCCCGCCTGCGGAAAGCGGTGAACTTCCGGCAGTAACGGAAGCACAGAGGGCAGAGAACACTCGCAGGATGGCCCAGGAGGACTCGATACGGAACGCATACATCTCCACATTCTGCACACTTGAAGACGGGAAGGCATTCGCAAAGGAAAACGGTCTCGATCCGGAAAGGACGGCGAGGTTCCTGGCCGACTCAAAAGGCAACCATGCCGACATAAAGGCGTTCCTGACCGAAGCCGCAGGCAAGGGACAGGCAGGCAAGGCACTTGAGCTGCTCGGGCTCATCAGGCCGAAAGATCTCAGCGACACACCGAAAGCTATACTGGACGACCATCTGTACAACAGCGTCTCCAGCTCAGGGAACATCCTGAGCCCGCGTGTGAAAATGGAACAGCTGAGCGCATACCGTTCCCTCCTGCAGAAGGCAATCCCGGAAGATCTCGCCGCCAAGTTTGTCAGTGATCCGCAGAATCTTGTGGAATGGTGCCGTGAAAATCTCTCCATGGCAGACGAGTACTGCCTGAGACTTGTGCCTACCAGACCGGAGGGCACATGGAAATCCAGGATCTCGGACAAGAACTCGCGGGACCTGTTCTTCGTGGCAGTATGCAGAAGCCTGGAGATTCCGGCATGGGTCGATGCCGTGAGCGGGAAAGTACGCTACATGCACGAAGGCAAGGAGCATGACGTGGATTTCGAGACGCCCCAGCCTGAGCCTGACGCCTACGGGACAGCCGTGCTTTCATACAGGCCTGGAAAAGACGTAAAGGAGCCGCGTTACTCCATCCACTTCACCATATCGAAAATCGAAGGAGGAAAGCTTGTGCTGATGAATTTCGACGAAGGGGGCACTGTCGATGAACTCTTCACCTCGGGAGCACGCCTGGAGGCAGGAGATTATGCCCTGGTAAGCGGCACACGTCTGGACGGAGGGGAAGTGCTCTCCCGGATCAGTGTATTCACAGTGCCTGAAAACGGCAAAGTGACCGTGGACCTGGTGATTCCGGAAAAGACGGGAGTCAATGAAGTCCTCGGCAAAGCCGACCTCGGGGCGCAGTACACCGACGGCACCGGGAAGACAGTGACGCTTGAAGACTTCATGGACGGGGGCAAGTGCATAATAGCCGTACTCGGTGCAGGAGAAGAGCCCACAAACCATGTCCTGAATGACATATCCGTCTTCAAGGAAGACTTCGAGAAGTCAGGGATGAAGATCCTGATGGTGTTTGCCGACGGGGAAAACGCCAGGAGATTCAAGGCATCCGACTTCCCGCGCCTGCCGGGAAACATTGTACTCGGGACAGACATGGACGGCTCCGTGAAAGCATCTCTGCTCGACGGTGCAGGATCATCCAGGAGTGCGCTCCCGGTAGTGGGTGTCATAGACGCAGGAGGAGACATCACATTCCTTTCCAGCGGATACATGATAGGTATCGGAGAGAGGCTTCTGCGCGATTTCCCGGACGAGTCCGGACAGTAAAGCGTACATTTGCAGGGAACGGCCCGTCTCTTCATTTAGATGATGACGGGTCGTTTCTGTACCGTGAAGGTGACATTCCTGTCATCTTCTGGAAATACCTGCTGAAATAAGAAAGCGAAGAGAAATTGAGACTGTCGGCTATTTCGCTAAGGGACAAGTCTTTCCTTCCAAGCATACGTATTATGTGCTGGATAGTGAAATGGTCTATCCAGTATGTAGCCGGTCTGCCGCTGACCTTACGGCATACTTCAGACAGATAGTGAGGAGTGACATAAAGCCCTGATGCATAATGTCCCAGGCTGCGGTCTCCGGCATAATCCCCGCTATAAAGCATCTCCATGAAACGCCGCATAAGGTCAGCGTTCCGCTCGGAAATCCGCAGGCCCGGATGACTGCGTGCATGGATATCATACAGGTCAAGTATATGGGCCATCAGCAGGTGTCCCTTCATCTCGTCATGGAAAAGATGCCCGGTGAGCGAGATCCGCCTGCGCAGCAGCTCCATATCCTCAAGGCAGACAGTGAAATCCTCAGGGGAAAGACGCATCACCGGGTTCTGCATAAGGGACATATGCCCGATGATGCCGTAGTCGCTCTTTATCGCAAGTGAAGTGACATACGGGTCAGAAAGCGACATGACCAGGATGCGCAGTCCCACCCCTTCGGTGAAGCTTTCCAGAAGGGAAGCGTCAGGAAGAATCACATAGTCTCCGGCCACGATATTATACATGACATCCTGGAAAACAAAACTCATGCTTCCTTCCATACACAGCACATGGAGAATCTGCCCGTGGCGGACGGCCGGATGGTAGCCCGTCAGTGAATCCATGAAAATGATGTCGGTGTTTCCGCTATTATCCATACGAACAGGTGCGAATTTATCCAAAAACGCCGAAAAGTGAAAATTATTCTCCGTATTTCATAACACCGCATCTTATCCGTTGACATACCTTTGCAGCAGTAACCAGGATGACAGTGTACATTCTATAGACAAATGCAAATATGAAAGAAGTAAGACTGAACAACGGCGTCAAAATGCCGGCCCTCGGATACGGGGTGTTCCTTGTATCCCCGGAAGAATGTGAACGATGCGTGCTGGATGCCATAAGCTCCGGCTACAGGCTGATAGACACCGCCCAGGCCTATTTCAACGAGGAGGGTGTAGGGGCTGCCGTCAGCAAGTGCGGAGTGCCGCGCGATGAGATTTTCATCACCACCAAGGTATGGATATCCAACGCCGGTGAAGAAAAGGCGGCGAAAAGCATAGACGAATCGCTGAGGAAACTCAGGACAGACTACGTGGACCTGCTGCTGATACACCAGGCATACGGTGACGTGTACGGCAGCTGGAGAGCGATGGAGAAAGCCCTTGCGGAAGGCAAGGCAAGAGCCATCGGAGTATCCAACTTCCAGGCGGGAAGATTCGTGGACTTCACCATGCATGTGGATGTGAAGCCTGCAGTGAACCAGCTCCAGTGCAATGTCCTGTGCCAGCAGGAAGGCATACAGAAATACCTTTCCGCGACAGGGACCAGAATGATGGCATGGGGGCCGCTCGGAGGACAGGGCTCGGACTCTGTCATAAAGAACCCGCTCCTGGGACAGATCGGAAGCAGATACGGCAAGACAGCATCCCAGGTAGCACTCAGGTGGCTGGTGCAACGCGGAATCGCAGCCATACCGAAGAGCACCCGCAGGGAGAGGATGGAGCAGAACATCAGCATTTTCGACTTCACCCTCTCGGATGCGGAGATGAAACAGATCGCGTCCCTGAACATGCACGATGAAGGAACGGTGAACTTCAACGACCCTGGATTCATCAGATATCTGGCGGAAGCATACTGACCAGGACGAGGCAGCAGAGTAGAGAGTGTCTACGGATGAGTTGAAAAGAAGCAGACTCCTTATATGGAATTTGCTTCTTTTTTTTCATTACATTTGCCACGGATAACGGAAAAAACATCCGGCAACCGGAAAATTATGGACACACAGGAATTCGTAAAACAGTACAGGGAAGAATTCGGGCAGAATGCCGCTCTTCCGCTCATGTTCTACTACAGCGACACCCGGCTGGCTGAAACAGAAAAAATACAGGGATGCTTCCTGAAATACCTCAGGCTGGCGATGGACGGGAAGCCGGTAAGCCTCAGCGCGGAGGAAATCACCTGCGGAGGAGGGAAATTCTATGCCGGATTCGCTCCGATGCCGCCCCATGTCCCGGTATTCGTCTCCAGCAAAGAGAGATACAAGGAATCGGAGGGACTTGTCATGGACTATCTGGGCGCCATGGGCCCTGTGCCCGCCGAGAAGAAATACCTCAACTTCGTAAGAGTGGACCAGGCCGCAAGTTTCAGCCGGATGGAAGGGCTTCTTTTCATAGCGGAGCCTGACATCATCTCAGGTCTTTGCGCATGGGCCTTCTATGACAGGAACGAACCGGACACAGTGTCTCTCGTATTCGGCTCCGGATGCTTCTCGACTGTGACAAACGCAGTACGTGAGAACAGGAATGGAGGATACAGGTGCTATGTAGGCCTTACGGACCCTTCCGCAAGGCAGTGGTTCGGGAGCGGGGTCCTTAGCTTCGTCATACCGGCATGCAGGTTCACCGCCATGTCGGAGACCATGGACAGATGCTGCCTCAACGACACGGCGGGATGGAACAGGATCCGCAGCCGCATAGAGTCAGAAGGGATGCACGCCATGAAGGCATGCCCTGCGGCGCATGTGCACGGGCACATTCCGGCATGGGCGGATGAAATGAACTGCGCCATCACAGTCTGCGACTCAGAAGGAGTGATACTCTACATGAACGGGAAATCCCGCCAGACCTACAGGAAGCACGGGGACCTTATCGGGAAAAACCTGCTGGAGTGCCACAGCGACAGGTCAAGGGCCATCATCCGGGACCTTCTCCGGACAGGAGGACAGAACGTCTACACAATCGAGAAAGAAGGTGTCCGCAAAATGATATACCAGAGCGCATGGAAAGAAGAAGGGAAAGTCATGGGGCTGTGCGAAATCTCGATTGTCCTTCCGGAGGAAATCCCTCATCATGTAAGGGGATAGCCGGATTGTCCAGTACTCATGCAGACCCCTGCAGAAGCCATGACAGACACCAGGCACTATCTTCTCATCTGTTCTCTGGGCATACCGTTCATCATCGGGTACAACGTCGTGTGCGGAATCCTGCGCGGACGCTGGTTTCATTCCAGTTTCACCAGAAAGCACGTCAGGACTCTGCACCCGGTATCTCGTCGATATCCACAAGCTGAGGAAGGGGGTTCCTGTCACTCTGCCTTGCCCCAAGCCTCTCCAGTTTCGCGCACGTGTTCAGGATGCTCTGCCCTTTCGGGAGAAGCTTCTTCTCGCCCTCTTCATAGGCCCTGGCGGCATTCTCCAGCGCCTTGCCTATCTCATGGTACTTCTTCATGAACATCCCTACCCTTTCAAGCATCTCGTCTGCCAGGGCGTACACTTTCTCGTGATTCTGCGCCTGGGCTATCTGTGTCCAGGTGAGATTGATTATCCGCAGGGCGGCGAACAGGGTCTGTTCATCAGCTATGAATACATTCTGTTCCATCGCCTTGCGCCAGAGGTCGGGCTGAAGGTTCACCGCAGTCCACAGCGCCCCGGAATGCGGGATGAACATGATCACATAGTCCATCTTCACCTTCGGAGGCTGGATATAGGAAGAATAGTCCTTGACCGACAGCTCCCTGACATGCTTCTGGATGCTGTCCACGTGGGCCTTGAGGTATTTCTGCCTGTCCTCTTCTGTCTGAGCGTTCACATAGTCGATATATGCGGTGAGCGACACCTTGGAGTCTATGACCACTTCCCTGCGGGTGTCCAGGTGCAGGATCACGTCCGGACGCATGATGCTTCCTGAAGCGGACTTCACGGCATTGCCGGAAGAATCCCTTATGGTGGACTGCACATCATAATGTATCCCTTTCGTGAGTCCTTGTGACTCAAGCAGTTCGTCCAGGACTGTCTCTCCCCAGTCACCCTGCACCTTGGTACCGTGCTTGAAAACGCGGGCAAGTTCGTCCGCACTTTTCCTCGCGGCCTCACTCTGACGCATCATGCTCTCTATGGTGGCCTTCATCTCGCTGCTCATGGCAGTCTGCCTGATGGTGCTGTCCGTCATGGCCTGTTTCATTTTCTCCATGGTCTCCTTCAAAGGCGCCACTATCTGCCCGAGACCCGCGCTGCTTGATTCGGCAAATTCCTTCTGCCTCTGCCTGAGCATATCGTCCGTGGCTGTGCGGACCTGTGCCGAGACCTTCTGCATGGTCTCGTCAAACTTGGCCTGCATGGCAGCCATCGCCTCTGCGGAAGCCTTGTCCTTCTGCTCCATGAGCTGCTGGCAGTGTCTTCTTATCTCCGCCTCCGACTTCTCTGCCTGCTCTTTCATGCTTTCAAGCCTCGACTGGAGCACATCACATCTGCTCACCAGGCCCTGCCGGCCTCTGCGGCCCAGAAGATAACCCAGGAAGACACCTGCCGCGAGTCCTGCGGCAATAGCCGTTACTATTTCCATTTCACTTCGTATTTAATGTCGGTTCGACTAATTTAACGTCAGTTCGACGAATTTATGTTTAACAGTATTATCCTAAAAATCAATATTTTATCATTTATGGCCGGAATCCGTCACACTGACGTTAATGATTAAACATGCGTTTAATCCTATGGTCTAATCCCCAGTCACTTCGTGACAGCCCCTTGTTAAGGGGCGCCACCCCCATCCGCCCCCTCGCTGGGGGCCCTGTCG
>JADIMB010000057.1 GCA_017694995.1 Candidatus Cryptobacteroides faecavium
GTCACGAAGTGACTGGGGATTAAGATGGGAAGGCCCTTCAGGGCCGCACCGGAGCGTCAGCGAGGTTTCCGGAAGGGAACCGAAGCAGTGGAGGTGCCGGCGTAGCGAAGCGGAGCCGCATGCCCCACCGGGGCTGTCACCGTCAGGTGACTGGGGGTTAGACCATAGGATTAAACGCCAGTTTAATCCTTAACGTCAGTATAACGGATTCCGGTCATAAATGATAAAATATTGATTTTTAGGATAATACTGTTAAATATAAATTCGTTGAACTGACGTTATTTAAGATTGAAGTGCTCCTTCCCCGTCTGTGAGAATGCAACCCGGTTGTAAAACTATCCGGATACTTTTGTCCCCCGGTAACAATGGAGGATAAATCATGGAAGCGCATCATCATGACCACAGGATCACGTCGCTGGGCGGGATTTACGTAGTGTCCATATCCTTGAATCTGCTGTTTGTGGCTGTAGAGGCCGCAGTGGGGTTCAGGCATGGGTCCCTGGGCCTGCTTTCGGATGCCGGGCACAACCTCAGCGATGTATTCGGGCTTATGCTTGCGATGATAGCGTTCAGGCTGTCGAAGACCCGTGCCACACGGAAATTCACATACGGTTTCCGGAAAAGCTCCGTCCTGATCTCCCTGCTGAATGCCATCATACTCCTTGCAGCAGTAGGGGCAATCATTCTTGAAAGTATCCGTAAATTCAGCGCGCCGGTACATGTGGACGGGGCCGCCATGTCATGGACAGCGGCTGCAGGTATCATTGTGAACGGCGTGACAGCCCTGATGCTGATGAAGCAGCAGAAACACGATATCAACACCAAAGGCGCTTTTCTCCATATGGCGGCAGACACCCTCGTGTCAGTCGGGGTGGTGGTTTCTGGAGCCGTCATATCGCTTACAGGCTGGGTGGTGATAGACCCGGTCGTCAGTCTGGTGATTGCAGCTGTCATCCTTGTCTCTACATGGAAGCTCCTCGCGGAAAGCCTGAGGATGTCGATAGACGCTGTGCCCGGAAGTATAGACATAGACGAGATCCAGTCCATGATGGAGACCGAGCCGGGAGTGACGGATGTGCATCATCTGCATATCTGGCCCATCAGCACCACAGAAGTCGCACTGACATCCCATGTGGTGATTGATGACCTGGAAAAGATGGAGGACATCAAGGACAGGCTCAAACAGAAGCTGCATGATCATGGAATCCCGCACACCACACTTGAAATGGAAAGCGGTTCTTCACATTGCCGCGACCGTGAATGCCGTACCGAGTGAGATACGGCAGACAGACTCCCTGGAAGTTACGGCATGAAGAATAAAAAAATAGGAGTGAATTTTTCCCAATTAAAAAAAAATTAGTAACTTAGCAGACTGTAATGCCTGTTTCTGATGCAGGCTGGTGTGTAGTATAAAACTGTAACTCAGGGCGTAAAAGCCCTGTAAAGTGTGTGAAAGTGTGTGTAGTGTATGGTGCCTCGTGTCATCATATTTGTTGTATTATTGATATTCGCCTTGGCTCCCGGAGCTCTTTCTGCCCAGGAAAAGGAAAAAGATCCGGAAACTGAATACCTTGGTAAAGAGAGGTGGGCGTATAAGACTAATGCGTTGGAATGGTTGTTGACGATTCCGAATTTCGGAGTCGAATATGACCTTTCAAAGTCTGTGTACAACAGGATGACCATCGGCCTGAGCGCCAAATACAACTGGAACACCACACACAACTATGCGGCACCTATGGTATTCAACGTGACGGAAATCCGTCCCGAATTCCGCTATTATTGGAGGCAGACACAGAAACCCCCTAAATCCCCGGATGACACGGCAAAAGTCGGTTTCGGCAAATGGCTCAGGGACAACGTCTTTACCACAGACCGGAAAAATCCTAAGGACTGGAGGGCTTACTATATCGGAGGATATCTCAACGGAGGCACATACTCGTTCAAGCTCGGTAAGGAAGGCCGGCAGGGCCAGATGTACGGAATCGGTGTTACATTCGGATATGGCATTCCTCTGTATAAATATGAAAGGTGTGCCATAGACCTGGACCTGGGTATGTCACTCGGACTGGCGCTCACCAGGTACGATGCATACGCCCACAACCCTGACGGGAATTACTACACAGTCCTCCCGGAAAAAAGCAGGGGGGGGCTTTATATGGTACCCTATCCGGTCATATCCGAGCTCAGAGTCGCATTCGTATTCCGCAAGAAATCAATTGAAGACAAGTATATAAGGGTCGACCAGGACAAGCTCCGTGAGAAGATGGACCGCCGCGATGCCAGGGAAATGCGCCGTGACTCCATAAGACTCCAGAAATCCCTTGACAGGGAACAGCCTGATGCCCTGAAAGCGGCCCCGGAGGAGTCCGCCGACTTGCAGTCCGGGCATGAAGTGCCTGATATGCAGCCTGCCCGGCCAGACGGAAGGAAAGGGGAGCCGGAGGTAAAGGAGGCATCTTCAGCCAAGGCCGGAAAAGCGCGGAAAGAAGACCGTCCGGCCAAACCGGAAAAAGTCAAGAAAGGGACCGGGTCGAAAATTTTCCAGAAAAAGACATCAGTAAAAGAGGAGGACGGGCAATGAGAATCAAGAAATCCATACTGCTGGCCTCCGCCGTACTCCTGTTCGGTATCCAGTCATGCACCGATGTGAAGCTGGAGGACAAGTCAGGGCTGCCGGACAATGTCAAGGTGAACTTCAGCCTTGACTGGCCGTCCGATATCCCTGAGGAGGAAAGGCCTGAGCAGGTGTATGTGGCCATGAGCCGTATAATCAACACCGTCCACTATGTCTGGCTGACAGACCTCTCCGGCAATATAGGCCAGTCGTATCTGCCGCAGGAGCCTGGAGCAGGCGGGACTGTAACTCCAGCAGATGCTGCAGCTGAGCCTGATGTCCCAGGTACAGTGTCCAACGGGGAATATTACATCATGGCATTCAATGATGCAAGGTCGGCATATACCATAGATGCCCTTGATGACTTCGCCTCCGACAAGGCGGTGAGCCTGCGTGACCTTTATGCGGTCTCCAGCCCGCTGACCCCGGAGGAGATAGGAAAGGAACATGCTGACTTCAACCCGTCATTCGGCTATGTGAAAGAATCCATACCGCTTTTCCTTGATGTGAAGAAACAGACATTGTTCCCGGACATGACACCCGATGTCGCCCTTGACATGAGATCCCTTACCCAGAAGATAACATTCAGGATAGAGATCGAGGTGGAAGAAGGGGTGGCGATCAGCGGTGAACGCATGGAAGCCGAGATTTCAGGGGTGGCAGGACGCATACAGATGATGTCGGCCCAGGTAAGGGACTCCTCCTACAGGGTCATATTCGATATGGTGAAGACAGGCCAGAATGCCGGACGTGATGTCTACGAAGGTGACATAGACGTGCTTGGCCTCTTCCCTGGGGACAACGGGACAGATGTCGTAGGAGCGGGAATACTCCAGCTCACCATCCGTGCCGGGAGCGACGGCAAGGAACGGCTGTTCCATGCCGGTGTGAACCTCTCGGACCCTATCCGGGAAGCCGGCCTGATGGAAGAGCTTGAAGACGGTAGCGGCTACAGGGCGGCCAGGAGCTCGGCCACCATAGTGGTCGGCTCGTCGCTCCGTATAAGCCATGACCAGGTCTCACAAGGCGATGAAGTCCAGGGCGTGGAGATATGGTTTGACAGTGAGGACAATAATATCGATATAGAAGTGTAAACACGGGGAAAGATGCTGAAGAAGTGGATATGCATACTTGTATGTGGAAGCTTTCTGCTTTCGTGTTCGGACCGTTCCTATCGCGGCGATGCCGATACGGAAGAGTTTGTGTACGAACCTCTTCCTGTGATGGTGGTCGTCGGCGACCCTGAAAACCTGTTTACAAAAGGGTCCGGAGCGATAGATGCCGATTCAGACACGTGGGGCGGTGCGCCGTTCTATGTCTATTCGTTCAGGAAGGATCTCTCTACCTTATATACATCCATGAGCTCGGACGGGGACGAGAAATGCCTGGTGGACGCTTCTCTGGACACTCCAGGAAGCCTCTCAGGCAAGAAGGCGTATGTCGGGGAGCTTGACTCCTATGCCACATGGGCGGGTCCCGAAAAGACAGTCTATTATCCGGACAACGTACAGCCATACGATTTCTTCGTCTATTATATAGATGACATGGAAATACCGGACTCCCGGATCACCCGCACAGAGACATCCATCAGCTTCCCTGTCGAGATAGACGGAAGCCAGGACCTGATGTCTGCCAAAGCCGAACTCACTGATGCCCAGCTGGACAGGGACGGCCTCTCAGAAGAGGAAAGATACAATATCCTCAACTACGCATACAGTGTCTATACGGCCCAGCAGAATATCCAGCCGGTAGTGTATTTCAAGCACCATCTGGTGCGGCTCTGCTTTTATGTGTACCCGCATTTCACGGAAGACTCCGGCAAACAGATGTTTATAGAGGCGATTGAAGTGCGCTCGCGCACCAGGGGAGTCTTCACTGTGGCCGACAGGGCTGCGGAGAAAATGGGGGTCGACTTCTCCTCTGACGGGACTGCCGCTGACCAGCTTCCTCTACTGAGCCTGAAAGGACCCGGAGGCACGGACCTTATCCCGGAGGATGAACCGGACAAGTACCTCATCCCGCCATATACAGGTGACCCCAATGCCGAACTTTCGGAAAGGACCCCTATCCGCATCGGCGAGAGCATACTTGCAGCCCCGGCATCGGAATATGAGGTACATCTGCACCTGAAGGAAATCGCCAGGACCGGGGCTGTGTACAGATATGACAAGGTCATGGTGATAACCCTCCCTTCCGGAGACTTCCAGCCGGGGAACCAGTACTCGGTGCGTTTCTCCGTCTACGGTATGACCGAAGTCAAAGTCAATGTAGGACTTGTGCCGTGGGGAGACGGCGGGAGCATCACGATAGATGAAGACCGGCCGCCTGCGGGATAATCCCTTCAGATACAAGAAATTAAAATGAATAATATTATGACAATATAAACCCGATTAATTAACTTAAATTAAAGAACAATGAAAAAGTATGCATTGTTTGCAGCCGCTGCCTTAGTAGCTTTGGCAGCCTGCTCGAAAAACGAGGTCAAGCCGCAGACGCCTGAGACCCCGGTCGACGACGACAGCCCGGTGGCTGTGCAGTTCGGAGTAGCTTCGCCTGTTTCAAGCGTTGTTACCAAATCCTATGGTCCGCTGGATGGGTGGAATGAGCAGGAATCCCTGTATATTTATTCTTTTGCAAGAGAAGCAGGTGCTATTGACTATTCTACTGCAACACCTTTTATTAATAATGTTGCAGCTACGGCGCCTGCAACTGGAACAACCGCTCTCTCTGTTACAAATCCGGCTCATCATGGAGAGCCTTTCTATTATGCTGATAATGACATTTATGACTTTTACGGGTATTTTGTAGACGAGGCATGGGCTTCAGGAACCAACATAGAAGATTACAATAAGGTAGACGGTCCTGTCCCCCCTATTACAAATGACCCAACAAGGATATATGTACCGTTTGTGATTGACGGAACTCAGGATCTTATGATTGCTAAAGCCGATCCGCAGACTGATCTGAATAATGCAAAAGATGAACCGGGTTATAATCAAGATTTGGATGATCCAAATACAGAAAATTATGTATATAGTGCTTATACAGCGCGCCGCGGAGTCCAGCCTACTCTGACATTTGAACATCAGCTTGCAAGATTCAATTTTGTAATCAAATCCAAAAGTGAAAGCGCCAATAAATTAAAAGTAACAGGAATAAAAGTAAAGTCAAAATTCAGAGGAGAACTTACTGTTGTTGCAAATTCAGATGACAGCAGAGGTATAACAGCAATCTCTGATGCGACGATAGACTTTGAGTTAAAGCAGATTACAGATGGAAAGACGACGGATCTTACTCCTGTTTCTGTAGAAAATTATACAGGTACTGAAACTGCTCCTCAATCAGTCGGGTGTGGAATAATGGTTATACCAGGTGAAGCTAGCTATGACCTCGTGATAGAGTTGGCTTATGACGAGGATGAATATTCTCCAGACCAACTACCAAATACTCCGATCAATCCTATAGAATCAACTATAGATGCCTCAACAATAAGTGGCAGAGGCGAAGGCAACACCACTGAAACTTTTTTGAAAGGCGAGCAGTATACTATCACTGTTTATATTATCGGTCCTCAGGAAGTAGAAATTTCTGCTGAACTTGATGATTGGACAGATGGAGGAAATGTCGAAATTGATCCTGATGATAAACCTGAATTACCAAGTGCGGGCCAGGGCAACTAGTCCCGTCCGGATCCTGAAATTATCCTGATAAACAGAATTTTCATTCTGAGCGAGGACATTGGTCCCGGCCGAAGGACCGGTCCTCCTCGGAAAGTTTGAAGAAATAAAACAGAAAAACCATGAAACTGAAATACATCATATTGAGCTTTGCCGCCATTGCACTTTTGGCGGGATGCTCCAAGTCCAGGACCGAGGTCCAGCAGCCTGATCCTGCTGTTGACCCGGACTCTGATGCATGGGTCAATGACGAAAGCCTGCCTGTCCCGGTGAATTTCTCTGCTCCTCAGATAGGTGTTGTTTCAAAGGCTTATGCAGAGGAGGTTACAGATTTGGCCGGGCTTCAAGTCGGCGTCTATGGATTGAGAACTGTAGATGGAGTATTGTCTTGGAGTCCTGACGTTCCAGACTCGTATATTACAGATCTTCTGAATAGAGTTGCTGTAGTCGGTTCACCGTCAGCGGATGAGAAATCTTACTTGACTTTCAAAACCGGTGAGTATGATTTGACTGTCTATTATCCGATGGTCAGTACATATACATATTCTTTTTACGGTTATTATCCGCGGCGTACTCCTGTAGAAGAAACTGAAGATGGCTGTATTGTTACATACGAGAATATAGGCGGAATAGATATCCTGTGGGATGAAGATCATGCCCAAGCTTTTCAGGATGGCGTAAAGGGATTCAATGCCGCTTATATCAGAAAAGCAAAAAGTGGGGGTGTATGGAATAACGAAGCTATGAACTTTACTCCTAATTTCAGTTTCCGGCACATGCTGACAGGCCTTAGATTCTACGCCCAAAGTGAGGGTGAGGCGGAGTATGAAGATGTATCTGTAACAGGGCTGCGCCTTGTTGATGTTCCTACAAGTGTTCAATTGGCTATTGCATCTACTACTGAGAGCGGTGCCATTACCCCTGTAGAAGAATCGATAGGCAGAATTCCTTTGACATCTGCAGACGGAAGTGGACTGAATGTTAAGCCAAACAACACTGAAAATGATGGCAATGGAGCTTTACTCGGCACTCTCATGGTTTGTCCTGATGAATCATATAAGATAGAAGTCGACGTGAGACTCGGGAATGGTTCTACTACAACTTTCAATATTGAAACTCCTGTCAAGGCAGATGGTTATGTAGGTGGTTCCATGTACCGTCTGTTGATAAAAATAAAAAGCCCTGTGGAAGTTGAAATATCAGTTGATGTTGAAGAGTGGGATGATGGTGGTATAGTAGATGATCCTTCCTTAGAGATAGGTTAGTGTTGACGCTAGGCAGATTTCTTAAATACGCTTGGGTTGCTCTGTCCAAAAATCACGCAACAGTCATTCCAAACGATGCCGAAAAACTGCAAAATAATTAAAACAGAACAACATGAAAATAAAATACATAATTATAGGCCTTGTCGCCCTCGCATTCATTTCCGGCTGCTCGAAGTCAAGGACAGAAGCGCAGCATGCTGTGGATGACGAAGCATGGGTTAATGATGAGAGCCTCCCTGTGCCTGTGACTTTCTCAGCCCCTGGTGTTGAGATAGAATCAAAGGCATTGATAACAGTGACTGCTACTACAGAAGATATGCACTTCGGTGTATATGGACTTGCCACAACTTATGATGAACCAAGTTCATCACACAATCCGGCATGGTGGGATGACCAGCCGGATACGAAATTGATGGAAAATGTCAAAGCTGTTGGTGGCTCCGAGTTTAAGTTCAAGCAGGATGATTGGAGTAATGACCTTACTGTGTATTATCCGATGGGCAGTGAAAAGACATTTTCGTTTTATGCCTATTACCCATACGGGAATGCCGAGTATAGTGGAAATTGCTTTTCTGTAACTTATGACTTGAGGGAGGTTCCTGATGTCATGTGGGCAGAAAGCCATGCTGTAGCACTTGATGCGCAATATGGAACAGAAGACAGACTTGGTTTTAATGCTGCATATATCAGACGAGTAAAACGCTCAACGGGCGGAGAAGATAAGTTACCAAAACTGGATTTTACGCACAAACTGGCTGCCCTCCAGTTCAATGCAGTGACATCTGATGGGAGTGAATCATCAAATTATACTATCACAGGGCTGGAACTGGTCGACATCTCTCAGACTGCGACATTGGTTATTGCTTCAAACGGCAACTATAGCGGAGCGACACAGGCAGGAGAAGTAAGAGGTGGTGCCTGGGGGCCTATTCCGTTGCTGAACTCGGAAGGACTAAGTGAGTTTGAAGTTGTGCCGAATGCTACTGGGAATGAAATAGGGACCATGGTAATTGTCCCTGTAGCAGCGGGCACTGCAATGAAGGCCAATGTTTCCATTAAGCTTGGAGACCAGGAGCCGAATACACAGGAAGTCACTTTTTCAGCTCCTTCTGGGGGCTTTAAAGCAGGGTACAGATATGTAATTAATGTAAAAGTTTTAAGTGGAGAAGAGGTTTCAATCTTTGCAACTTCAGTAAAGGAATGGAATGATAATACTCCTGCAATAGATATTGATGAACCTATCGGGTAGATTTTTACCTGAACATTCAGATTTATAATGAAACGTATTTCATTAACAGGTTTTTCTCTGCTTGTCATTCTGGCTGGCTGCTCCAAACAGTTCGGGGACCAGCCGGGACAAACAGGCAATGATGATGCCTGGAAATATGACGAAAGCCTTCCTGTCCCCGTCCAGTTTGCTCCGCAGGGGATTTCAATTACTACCAGAGGTATTATAGAAAATGACAGTGACTTAGAAGGGAAGCCGATCGGGATTTTCGGGCTTTCTGTATGGCATCAGGATACGGGTATTGTTCCGGGGTGGAATCCGGATGACCCGTCCACGGTGCTGTTTGCAGATGAACCGGTGACAATCGAGAACGGGAATGTCAAATTCAATACCACGTATTATTACCCGGTGGACGATGGCAGGACATTCTCTTTCTATGCATATCATCCGTATGATGTGGAAAACCCTGCTCAGCTGCAGGAGGCGGATGACGGCAGCCGGAACAACTGGTATGTGGAATACACGGCCGAAAGGGATGACCTCGGGAATATAGATATCCTGTATGCCAAGGCTGATGCTGAGAGTGTGGACGGCCTGAATGGCTTCAATGCCGATTACCTCAGGGCCAATCCGGAAAAGCAGCCTGAACTTCACTTTGAACATAAGGTTGCCGCCCTGGAATTCAGGGCTGTGCTTTCTGATGATTATCAGGCAGGCAGCGGTGCGGAGGATGTGACGATATCCAAGGTTACCCTCCGGGATGTCCCTACAGAGGTCTGGCTATGGATTGCAAGCCGGAATAAGGATATGGCTATCGGCAAAGTTTCAGCGATGCGCCGGGGACCTATCAGTCTGAAAAATAACGAGAGCATCACTTTCAGTGTGAAGCCGGCTGCAGGGGAGGGCAATCTTATAGGGACATTCCTGCTTGTCCCGCGTCCATACAATGCCGACAAGCCGGATGAAATCATAAACTACAGTGCTTACGTGACTGCGGAAGTCCCTAATGGTGAACCCGAAGAAGTGTTTGTTGAGTTCCAGGCTCCGGAAGGCGGATTCCAGCCGGGATGCAGGTATAAGATAAACATTGTAGTAAACAAATTGGAAGGTGTGGGCATGTCAACACATGTTGACAGCTATACAGATTCCGGGCAGCCGCCTATAGAAGCTTATTGAGCCTGGGTTATAATAAGATTTCAACTGGAGATGAAATTATTTCGTAAGATATTGTCAATAACGGTTTTGCTGCTGTCCTTGCTGTGCCTTGCCCAGCAGAGGGCAAGTGCCCAGCAGGTGGCGGTGAAGACCAATGCGCTGATGTGGGGCGCCATGACTCCGAACCTCGGTGTGGAAGTCGTGACAGGGGAGCATACCAGCGTCCATTTCTCCGCGTTCGGAAACAAGAACCCGTACGGACA
>JADIMB010000058.1 GCA_017694995.1 Candidatus Cryptobacteroides faecavium
GACATAGTACCCCCGGGGAGGCCGGGGATTTCAATCCCGCACAGTTTTTCTTCAGATTCGTGCCATACTTTTGCCGGAAAATGAAAAAGTATGCGCCGACTGATATTGCCATTTGCATTGTCCTGCCTCGAATAGGCGGCAGTGCAAATCTGACATTCTGATTATGAAAAAGAAAGTGAAATTCTCCATCGGAGGCAGGCTCCGCAGCTTCAAGTATGCTGCAAACGGGCTGAAAATCCTTTTTTCGCAGGAACATAATGCGAGAATCCATGCCGTTGCAGCGGTCATGGCGGTATCGCTCGCCATTATACTGGGATTTGACCGGACAGGGTGGGTAGCGGTATTGATTTCCATAGCGGCAGTGTTCATAACTGAATCAGTGAACTCGGCGGTCGAGCGCCTCTGCGACCTTGTCATGCCTCAGTACAGCCGCCAGGTGAAGGAAATAAAGGACCTTGCAGCAGGCGCTGTCCTTATAAGTGCTGTCATGGCAGTCCTGCTCTGGATTACAGTGTCGTTGACGTAGCCTGGCGGTCGCATATACGGTTGCGCCTCGGCATAGCAAATAAAATTTGCTCTGCTCTGGGGCTTCTGCGATATTTGGCCACTTCGTGTCCACATATACTGTTGCGCCTCGGCAATGAAAGCCTGACGGCTTTTATGACAGGCCCATACCGCAGCTTCCAGGAGACCTGCGGTCTCCTGGAAGCTGCGGTATGGGCCTGTCAAATGCTGAAGCATTTGCATTGCTCTCGACTTCTGCGTATATTTACACCTGAATTGAAGGCTGACCATGAATACAATCGAACCGGTAAATCTCAAGCAGCTGCAGAATACGGACTACGAGTCGCTCATCAGGCACAGGATAAGGAAGATACTGATGATATGCAGCAACTACGACGCATTCATCCTCGAGGAGGACGGACAGATAGAATCAAGGATTTATGAAGAATACATAGACCTGAATCTGAGCAATCCACCCAAATTCGTCTGGGTGCAGTCATCCGAAAAAGCATATGACATAATATTGGCCAACAATGATATAGATATGGTCATATGTATGTATAATGCGGGTGATACTGGTGTATTCTCCCTTGCGTCAAGACTCAAGACCGATGACAGGAAAATACCGTTCGTCCTCCTGACGCATTTCTCGAAAGAGATATACCGCAGACTCATGCACCAGGACATGTCCGTGATAGACTTCGTCTTCAGCTGGCACGGCAACGCCGACCTGATAGTGGCTATCGTAAAACTGCTGGAGGACATGCTAAATGCAGAAAACGACATATTGAAAGTGGGGGTGCAGGCCATACTCCTTGTAGAAGACTCAGTGCGGTATTATTCCACATATCTTCCGGAACTGTACAGACTCATACTCAAACAAAGTTCCGAGTTCCTCAAAGAGACACTCAATGAGCAGCAGCGCAAATACAGGAAACGCAGCAGGCCGAAGATACTCCTGGCCACAAACTATGACGAAGCCGTTCACTATTACGGGAAATACAAGCAGAATCTGCTTGGGGTGATCTCTGACATCGGGTTCGTGATGCACAAGAACGACCCACCGCAAAAAGAAAAGCTGGATGCAGGCCTGGACCTCGCCAGGATGATCAAGGCAGACGACCCGATGATGCCAGTGCTTCTGCAGTCGTCACAGGAAAGCTATGCGGAAGAAGCCGCGGGACTTGGCGCCGGCTTCCTGAGGAAATATTCAAAGGCGCTTATAATCCAGCTGTCCGAGTATATAAAGGACGAATTCTGTTTCGGTGATTTCGTATTCAGGGACCAGTACAGGAATGAATACGGCCGGGCGTCCAATCTCAAAGAACTTGAAAACTGCATGAGGACCATACCGGACAGTGTCCTTCTGTACAACACCTCAAGGAACATGCTCTCCAAATGGTTCTTTGCCCGGGGGCTGTTCACACTTGCAAACAGGTTCAGGAAAGTCCAGGACAGCCACTTCACGGATACAGAGCAGCTGCGCAGGTATGTCGCACAGGAAATACATGACTACCATGCCCTTACAGGAAGAGGGACTATAGCCCATTTCGACAAGGACACATATGAGAAATACATATGGTTCGCACGCGCGGGGGAAGGCTCGCTTGGAGGGAAAGCCAGAGGACTGGCGTTTCTCAACAGCCTGATACTCAAGCATAAGCTCAACGACAAATATCCGTCTGTCAAAGTGTCCATACCGAGGACAATGGTCATCGCCACAGACTATTTCGACGAGTTCATCCTGGACAACGGGCTGCAGTACGTGATCGATTCCGACATATCTGACGATGACATACTGTCAGAGTTCGTCGCCTCACGTCTGCCTGAGAAGATGGTGGAGGAACTCAGGGTATTCGTCTCCACAGTGTCATCACCTCTGGCCATAAGGTCCAGTTCGAAACTGGAAGACAGCAATTACCAGCCGTTTGCCGGAGTTTACACCACCTATATGATTCCCCTGACAGAAAACAAGGACCAGATGCTCAGACTGCTTGGGAAAGCCATCAAAAGCGTCTATGCGTCCGTGTTCTTCAGCGGAAGCAGGACCTATATCCAGACTACAGGCAACCTCCTGAGTGAAGAGAAGATGGGTGTTGTCATACAGAGCATTTGCGGCACGCAGCACGACGGATATTATTATCCTATGCTTTCCGGTGTGGCCAGGTCTGTGAACTACTATCCTATCGGAAGTGAAAAGAAAGAGGACGGAATCGTGAATCTTGCCTTCGGACTGGGCAAGACTGTCGTGGACGGCGGGCATACCCTGCGCTTTGACCCGAAGTATCCCAAGAAGATACTCCAGCTCTCGGACACAGCGCTCGCCCTGCGCGACACGCAGAAAGACATGTATGTCCTCGACCTCAGGCCTGGGGCATTCAAGACATCCAGGGATGACGGGATCAATCTTCTCAAGCTCCCTGTGTCTGATGTGCTGAAGAATTTCGGCTTTCCGGAACTTGTGGCCTCCACATTCAGCATGGCTGACAGGAGGATTGTCCCAGGGACATCCGTGCAGGGTCCGAGGATCATCAGCTTCGATGCAATCCTGAAATACGGGAAATTCCCTCTGGCGAAGCTGCTCGAAGAGCTCATGGACATCTGCAGGCAGGAGCTCATGTGCGACGTGGAACTGGAATTCGCGGCTGACGTCATACCTGAATCTCAAGGGAATGCCATTGTCCTCAAGCTGTTGCAGGTGCGTCCGGCAGGAGTCTATGATGAAGATGCAGACCTTTCTATGGATCAGGTCTGCGGGGAGATGTCCAGGATAATCCTCGAGTCGGACAACGCCCTGGGCTCCGGCAGCATCACCGGCATGGACTATATCATGTATGTGGACCCGGCAGGATTTGACAGCTCGTACACCAGGCAGATGGCCCAGGAAATCGGACAGATGAACTCTCTTGTCAAGACAGAAGGAGGGAATTACCTTCTGATAGGTCCAGGAAGATGGGGCTCGTCAGACCCGTGGCTGGGTATACCGGTGGTATGGAGCGACATTTCCGAGGCAAGGATGATAGTCGAGTGCGGCATCCCGGGATACCAGATAGAGCCTAGCCAGGGGACGCATTTCTTCCAGAACATCACTTCTCTGGGAATCGGATATCTGACAGTCAATACCGTGACAGGCAGCGGCATGATAGACAGGGACAGCATCACATCGCTGCCGTGCATAAAAGAAGGCAAGTTCGTCAGGCTTTACAAAGCACCGACCGGACTTGCCGCATTCATAGACCGGGACAGCCAGAAGGCCGTTGCCGGATTCAGAGCAGTCTGACCATTATGCCGTCCATAGGAGGAACTGTAACCTTGATATGCTTCTGAGGGTTCAGTTCCTCGCTCATAGGCATTCCGAGCCATTCGAATGCATGGGCAGGAATCAGAAGTTCCATGCTGGCTTCCCTGGAGGAGAAGTTCGCTACGAAAAGCAGAGTCTCCTCCTCATGGTCGCGCAGCCATGCGAAATGCCTGTTCTCGTCAAAACCGTCAGAAGAGTAATTGCAGTAGCACAAATCATATACGGTACCTTTCCTGACGGCCGGATCCTGCGCGGCAAACCTCAGGGCCCTGCTGTAGCGCCTGAAGACCTCTTTCCGCACATCCTCTTCCCGGGCCTCCTTTCCTTCAGGGAGCAGAGACTCACGGCTTTCCGCCAGTGTACGGTAGCTTCCGTCCGCAATCATCCGTCTGAGGCTCTTCACTGAATCCACGCTCCACCAGTCAAAAATGGTGGTCCTGCCGTCCATGCCGCTGAAGCCTTCCTCGTCCATTCCCCTCTCCCCCATTTCCTCGCCGTAATACATCATGAACGGGGCCCGGTTCAGGAAAAGGGACACATACAGAGCCGCAAAGGAATTCCTGGCATCCCTGCCGAAGAAGTCCGAAGCGAAACGCTGCTCGTCGTGATTTTCAAGGAAATTGAGCATATAGGGCTGCAGGTCCCCGAGGAACTGCCAGTTGCGCGTGATTCCAGTGGCGGACTGCCACAGCTCTACAGGCATCCCGTTGTCATTGACATTCTTCTCGACTATCGCCCTCAATGTGTCATAAAGCCCTGACTTGTCGTACAGATAGTCAAAGCCTACCTCCCTGATATATTTCCTGTAAAGGTCCTTTTTATACACTTCCGCGATGAAGACTATTCCCGGGAATTCTTTTTTAGTCTCGCTGATCAGCCACTGGAAAAACTGAGGAGGCACCAGCTCCACCATGTCACACCGGAACCCGTCCACCCCCTTGGAGGCCCAGAACCTTATGATGTCCAGCATCCTGTCCCATGTGCCTGTGTGCCGGTCCGTGTAGTTGATCTTCACTGTCTCATACCAGTCGTTCATGCCCGGGGCCGGGCTGTAGCAGTTGTTCCCTGTGGCTTTGGCCGGGAACTCTCTGTATGGCACAAGCAGAGGCCTGTATTTTTCCAGCAGCGCGGCATAGCCGGGATCATCCGCCCCATGCTCCGAGATGAACTTCCTGCACTCGCCGGCCAGCCATGACGGAACAATCCTGCAGCAGTAGTCCGGATTCTTTTCTTCCAGGGCCCTGCATTCTGCATTGAACTCCTCCGTGTCAGGCATATAGAGACTCTGTCCCGGATAGTAGAAGAAATCGTTCTCCGGAGCCCAGTGCACAGACCTGTCATCTCCCGTGCCCAGGTATTCCGCCGGAGTGCCGTCAGCACGTACACAATGGGGTGAGGTCATGCCGTAGTCCCTGGAGACATGGTTCGGGACGAAATCAAGTATGACCTTAAGCCCGGCACGGTGGGTCCTCTCCACAAGGGCCTCGAATTCCGCCATCCTGTTTTCCGGGTCATCTGCCAGATAAGGGTTGACATCATAGTAGTTCTCAATTGCATAAGGGGATCCTGCCTCGCCTTTTACAAACTGCGGGTGCGACGGGATGCATCCTTGTGAAGCGGCCTTTGTCGAATGGCGTATGACACCCGTGAACCAGACATGAGTACAGCCCAGCCATCTGATATACTCAAGGGCCGGGCTGTCTATACCGCTGAACTTTCCTGTACCGTTGTCTTCAAGGGAGCCTCCTTTACGGGGGCTGTCGGCATCATTCCCCCATATACGGGGAAATATCTGATATATAATGGGTTTCTCCATATCTGACAAAATTTGTTGTATCTGAAGGGAAAAATTATCAGTTTTTTTATAGATGCATTTTTCGCGCCAATGTTTCATAAATACAGAATAAAGGGCCAAATTTGCACTTGCAGAAAATATTAAACGAATTTAATATAATCATGATGAAAACAAAAGTGTTTGCCGCTGCCGTTTTCATGGCAGCCGCTGTAAATGCCGGTGCCCAGGACTATATGCGCGACTGGGCCCAGTTCGGACGTTATGCGCAGGAGAACGAGAAAATAACTTCATCCCCGTATGCCGTGTTCATGGGCGATTCGATAACAGACGGATGGGATGACAACGACCCGTCCTTCTTCCCTGACAACGGTTTTGTATGCCGCGGAATATCAGGCCAGACCACCTCTGAGATGCTGGTGAGATTCCGTCAGGATGTCATTGACCTGCACCCGAAGTATGTGGTGATCCTGGCCGGCACCAATGACGTGGCGCAGAACAACGGATTCATCACTCTGGAAGATGTCATGGACAACCTGGTCTCCATGTGCGAACTCGCAAAGCTGCACAAAATCAAGCCTGTACTCTGTTCCGTGACCCCCGCTTCCTCTTTCGGATGGAGGCCGGAGATCAAGGATGCCGCCGGGAAGATAGAAAAGCTCAACGGCATGATCCGGGAATACGCAGAGTCCCGGCACATCCTTTATATAGACTACCACTCCGCCCTGAAAAATGACAAGGGAGGCATGCTTGAAGAGTACTCGTCTGACGGAGTGCATCCGAACAAAGACTGCTACAAAATAATGGAGAGAATCGTCCTGGAAGCCCTTTAGTACCATAACCATATAGACAGACTGCAGTATGAAAACAAAATTGGCCGGACTGGTCCCGGTCATGCTGTGCTTCTTCACCATGGGGTTTGTGGACCTGGTGGGAATAGCCTCAAACTATGTGAAAGAAGACCTGGCTCTGAGTGATTCCCAGGCCAATATCTTCCCGTCCCTGGTATTTTTCTGGTTCCTGATATTCTCCGTACCTACCGGTGTGCTGATGAACAGGATAGGCAGGAAAAAGACTGTGCTGCTGAGCCTTGCGGTCACATTCGTGTCCCTGCTCGTGCCTTTGTTCGGTGACAGCTACGCTCTGATGCTGTGCTCATTCTCGCTCCTGGGCATAGGCAACGCCTTGATGCAGACCTCTCTCAATCCGCTGCTCAGCAGCATAGTGACCGGAGAAAGGCTTGCCAGTTCACTGACATTCGGGCAGTTCGTCAAGGCCATCGCTTCATTCCTGGCTCCGTATATAGCCATGTGGGGTGCCACGGAGGCTCTTCCTTCAGCCGGCCTGGGATGGAGACTCCTTTTCCTTGTCTACCTGGTGATATCTGTCGTTGCAATCCTACTGCTGCGGGCCGCACCCATAAAGGAGGAGGCATCAGACCGCGCCTCGGGTTTCAGGGACTGCTTCAGACTGCTTGGCACTCCCTTCATACTCCTGTGCTTCCTTGGCATCATGTGCCATGTGGGGATAGATGTCGGTACCAACACCACGGCGCCCAAGCTCCTTATGGAGAAGCTCGGCATGAGCCTCCAGGATGCAGGGTTCGCCACAAGCCTGTATTTCATCTTCAGGACAGCGGGATGCCTGTCCGGGTCGTTCATCCTGCGGAAGATGAAGGCCAGGACTTTCTTCACCATAAGCGTGGCATGCATTGCCGTGGCTATGGGAGGCCTTCTGGCTGCTAGTTCCGGGACAGCGATCTACATCTGCATTGCACTCATAGGATTCGGGAACAGCAATGTCTTTTCGATCATATTCTCTCAGGCGATGCTGTACCTGCCTGAAAAGAAGAACGAGATTTCCGGACTGATGATCATGGGACTTTTCGGAGGAACGGTTTTCCCTCTGCTGATGGGGTTCGCAAGCGATGCCGCAGGGCAGGACGGGGCAGTTGCTGTAATGGCAGCCGGTGCCGCATACCTTATTTATTATACTTTCAAGATCAAGACGGCCTGATATGGCCATGTCATCAATTTTTCAAACTGTAATTGGACAACAAGCATATGATGAAACACACAGTAGCCGGAATGGGAGAGGTCCTGTGGGACGTGCTTCCTGACGGGAAAAAGCCGGGCGGAGCACCGGCCAACTTCGCATACCATGTCTCACAGTTCGGACTGGAGAGCAAGGTCGTGAGCGCAGTAGGGGCAGACAGCCTCGGGGAGCAGATAATATCGGATTTCAAGTCAAAAGGCCTGGACTGCATGATAGAGACTGTCCAGTATCCTACCGGTACAGTGCAGGTAAGCCTGGACAAGGACGGTGTGCCGTGCTATGACATCAGGGAAGGCGTCGCTTGGGACAACATCCCCTTCACACCTGCTCTCGAGTCGCTGGCCGCCTCGACAACGGCAGTATGCTTCGGCTCCCTGGCTCAGCGCAGCCCGGTGTCGAGGGCGACAATAAACCGTTTCCTGGACCTGGTCCCGGACGACGGGGCGCATCTGAAAATCTTTGACATCAATCTCCGTCAGAATTTCTATACAGCAGATATACTGAGCACCTCCATGCACAAGTGCAACGTATTGAAAATAAACGATGAAGAACTTGAGATTATCAGCCGCATCCAGGGGTTCCAGGGTCTTGACATGCAGCAGAGATGCAGGATGCTCATGGAAAAATACGGTCTGAGGATCCTTATCCTCACTTGCGGAGTGAGGGGCAGCTACGTGTTCTGGCCTGAGGATGTCTCATTTGCCGGGACGCCGGAAGTGGAAGTGGCCGATACGGTGGGTGCCGGGGACTCCTTCACTGCAGCATTCGTCTCAGGCATACTTTCCGGACTTGACATCAGGCAGGCACACCTTCTTGCTGTGGACACCTCAGCGTACGTCTGCACTATGGACGGTGCCATGCCCCGTCTGCCGGAAAGCCTGACCGGAAGAGTGGCAGCCGCGGCCCAGCAGAAAATCTTTTGAAGATTTATTCGCGGAATTTCCCGAAATTAGATAATTTTGCAACGCCTTAGCCAAACCGGCGGCTCCGGCGGACTTTTGACAATACTTAAACATTAACTTTAATAAGCTTATAACATGAAAGATGCAGTAATTATCCTCTGCGGCGGCGGTCCTGCCCCAGGAATGAACTCAGTTTCAATGAGTGTAGCAAAGACTTTCCTCTCAAAAGGTTACAGAGTCATAGGCCTTCATGGCGGTTATTCAGGACTTTTCAGCAAGAACCCTCGCACCGAGGATCTGGATTTCTTCAAAGCTGACCGTTATTTCAACAGGGGCGGCTCCTACCTCGAGATGAGCCGTTTCAAGCCGACTGACAAGGATTTCGAGGAGAACTTCAATCTCGAACTCTTCAAGGACAACAACATCAAGCTCCTCGTCACTATCGGCGGTGACGATACGGCATCCACTGCAAACAGGATATCGAAGTTCCTTGCAGCGAAGAACTACCCTATCGCCAACATCCACTGCCCTAAGACTATAGACAACGACCTTCCTCTTCCGAACAATACCCCTACATTCGGGTACAACTCCGCCAAGAACGAAGGGGCGCACCTTGCAAGGACAATCTATGAGGATGCACGCACTTCAGGCAACTGGCTTATCATCTCCGCTATGGGACGTACCTGCGGCAGCCTTGCGCTCGGTATCGGCGAGGCGACACACTGCCCTATGACCATCATCCCTGAGATGTTCAACAAGACCCAGATGACCCTGGACAAGATTATCAGGCTTTCAGTCTCCGCCATCCTCAAGAGGAAGATCATGGGTGTGAACTACGGGACAATCGTTGCGGCCGAGGGCCTGTTCCACAATGAGGAAGTGGCCAAGGAAGCAGCTGAAGCCGGCATCCACTTCACATATGACGAGCACGGCCACCCTGAGCTCGGCAAGATTTCCAAGGCAGTCCTCTTCAACGACCTCCTTGAAAAGGAATTCAAGAAGATAGGACTCAAGGTGAAGAGCCGTCCTGTGGAGATCGGATATGATGTACGCTGCCAGGACCCTGTGGCATATGACCTTACATACTGCACAGAGCTCGCGATGGGTGTATACCAGCTCTTCAGCGAAGGCAAGACAGGATGCATGGTATATGTGGACGCATACGGAAATGTATCTCCGCTCTATCTTGCAGACCTTCAGGATCCTGCTACAGGAAAAATTCCTCCTAGGGTAGTAGATATCAATTCCGGGACAGCCCAGAATTACTACAGCTATATCGCCCACTATATCACAGAAGCCGACTATGAGGCAGCCAGGGCTTACGTAAGCAACCCAGAGGCATACGACTTCAAGAAGATCCTTGAGTGGTAGAGCGAAGTGGAAATCCTCCGTAAGGAGTCAAGAAAAAAAGAGTGCGGCCCCACGGCTGCACTCTTTTTTTCTGAAGTCTTCCGCTCTCAGGAAGTCTTCCTGTAGCTGAGTATCGCCCAGGTGAGGGCCGCGCTGCCGATTGCGAGAAGACCTGCGGCATCATACCATACGTCGGCGACGGAGCTGCCCTTGAGGAAGATAGAGCGCATCGCGTCGGCGTAGTACCGCAGCGGGTTGGCATAGGTGATGGCCTGAGCCCATTCAGGCATAGAGGACACCGGAGTGAAGACACCGCTCATGAGCATAAATATCAGCACGAAGAACATCATGATGAACATGGCCTGCTGCGCATTCTCGCTGTAGTTGGAGATCAGCAGCCCGAGCCCTGCCGTCACCATAATGTGCAGGACAGTGAACAGCGCCACGCCCCAAAGGCTGCCCTTGCAGACATAGCCGAACACAAGCCATGCTATCAGCAGGCACATCCCCAGCATGAAGAAGGTGATCACCCAGTACGGTATCATCTTGCATACAATGAAGGAGGTCTTGCTTATAGGCGAGACATTCATCTGCTCTATGGTGCCAGCCTCCTTCTCCCCCACTATGTTCAGCGCAGGGAAAAAGCCCGTCACCATAGTCACCGCTATCACGATGAGCGCAGGGACCATGAAGACCTTGTAGTCCATATAAGGGTTGTAGTAGTATTTCGGGGCAGCATCTATCACAGCACCCGAGGATGCGTCCTGCAGGGAAGAGCCCCCGTCACTGTGCGACTGCATGAAAAGCATGATGCAGTTTGAAAGATACTGTGAGCCGATGCTTCCCTTGGTGCCGTTGACCGTATTGACCTTTATCCCGACCGGGAATCCGTCCCCTGTGACAATGCTCCGGCTGACCCCCTGCCCGATGGTCAGGATGGCATCCACAGTATTCTTGTCCATCATCTCCTGGGCTTTTCGCGGGTCGCTGCAGACCTCCTTCAGCCTGAAATACCCGGACTCGGTGCATTTCTCGACCAGCTCCGCGGACAAGTCAGTGCGGTCGTTGTCCACCACGACGAGATTGATGTTACGCACCTCCATATTTGCGGCAAACGGGAAGACCAGCATCATCACAATCGGGAAGACAATCACAATCCTGGGCAGCATCGGATCCCTGAAAAACTGCTTGAATTCCTTTTCAATCAAATATTTCCACATGGCAAACCTTTTTCTTCCGTTAAATCACAGTCTTATTCTGAATTTCTTGACGCTCACTGCAAGCAGGAAAGCCGTCATGCCGGCGAGTATGCTGAACTCCTTGACAATATAAGGGAAGCCGGCCCCCTGGATCATTATCTTCTTCACCATGATGATGAACCATTTGGCAGGGATAAGATGGGACAGGCACTGAAGGATGCCCGGCATGTTCTCGCACGGGAATATGATACCGGAAAGCAGGACAGTAGGCATCATGAGCCCCATGCCCGAGAGCAGGAGAGCCGATTTCTGGGTAGACGCCACCACCGAGATGAGCAGGCCGAGAGATAGCGAGGTGACCACGAAAAGGACAGCCACTCCGGACAGAAGCAGGAGGCTTCCGCGCAGAGGCACGCCCATCATGTACCTGGAAAGCACAAGGATAGTGATGAAGTTGATGGTGGAGACAAGCAGGTACGGCAGCACCTTGCTCACTATTATCCACATAGGCCTCACCGGGGATACCAGAAGCAGCTCCATGGTGCCGGTCTCTTTCTCCCGGACGATTGACACGGAAGTCATCATGGAGCATATTATCATGAGAATCAGCCCCATCACGCCAGGCACGAAATTGTACGCGGACTTCATCGCAGGGTTGTACATCAGCTGCACTGAAGGTGAAAATGCCGCAGTGCCGTCCTCCCCCGACAGCTCGGCCGAAATGTCCGCCTGCTCGCCCTGCAGCACCCCCATGACATAGTTCACTATCATCTGGGCCGAATTTGGGTCCGACCCGTCACCCACTATCTTCACGCTCCCCCGGCCCGTCTTGCGGAGCCTCTCCCCGAAGTCCTGCCCGAAGCATACAGCCACATCGGCCTTGTTCTTCTCGAACCTGGAGGCGATAAGTCCAGAAGAAGGAAGAATCTCGTTTATGTCCAGATACCTGTTGTTGTCTATCCTGTCCACTATCCTCCTGACCTCAGGATCCGACACATCCCCCACTATGTCCACCCTGGCATGCTCTATCTCGGTCCTCACGGCATACCCGAAGAGGATCATCTGCACCACAGGCATGATCAGGACTATGAGCATGGTCCTCTTGTCCCTGAGGATGTGCCTGAATTCCTTTCTTACGAACGCTGCAAACTCTTTCATGACGAAATCCTCCTATTCTTCCCGCCTGGCCTTTCCTGCCAGCATCCTGAATACCGCATCCATATCGGACACCCCGTAGATTCGTTTCAGCTCCTCCGGAGAGTCAAGGGCCTCTATCCTGCCGTCCACCATTATAGATACACGGTCGCAATATTCGGCCTCGTCCATGTAGTGTGTCGTGACAAACACGGTCACTCCCTTGGATGTGGCCTCGTAGATCAGCTCCCAGAACCTCCGCCTGGTCTCCGGGTCGACCCCTCCTGTAGGCTCGTCCAGGAAAACGATGCGCGGGTCATGTATCATCGCTATGCTGAAGGAAAGCTTCTGCTTCCATCCCAGAGGCAGGGACGATACGAAAGAGTTGCGCACCTCCTCCATGCCCAGCCCGGAAAGCATCTCTTCCGTCCTTGAGGCTATCTGCTTGTCGGACAGCCCGTAGATACCTCCGAAAAGCCTTATGTTCTCCCAGACCTTAAGGTCGGAGTACAACGAGAATTTCTGGCTCATGTACCCGATGTGCCTCTTTATCTTCTCCGGTTCCCGGACAATGTCGTATCCCGCCACCGTCCCGCCCCCGGATGTGGGGATGCTCAGGCCGCAGAGTATCCTCATGGCCGTGGTCTTGCCGGCCCCGTTGGCCCCCAGGAAGCCGAAGATCTCCCCTTTGCGGACATTGAAGCTTATATTGTCCACAGCGGTGAAATCCCCGAATTTCTTGGTAAGCCCGTGTATTTCGATAACGTTCTCCATTTTCCTTACTGTATCATTCCTTATGGCCCCTTCCTGCCAGATCCATGAAGCAGTCCTCTATTCCAGGGCTGATCAGCCGCACTTCGCATCCAGTAAAGCCGGCCGCGGAAATGCCCGCGAGAATTTCGTCCGCACCGGTCTTCGAACTGTCGATGGACACATGGTGCACCGCGCCGAACGAAAAGCATCCTTTCACCCCGTCCATTCCGCGCAGGTGCTTCAGAAGTGGATACATCGGTGTACCCTTCACTGCTAGCAGGGTGTAAGGATATTTGGACACTATCTGTGCAGGCGTACCTGAATCTATGATTTTCCCGTGCATGATGAGGGCCACCCTGTCGCACAGCGAGGCTTCGTCCATATAAGGCGTCGAGACGAATACCGTGACACCGGAAGCCTTGATACGTGCGAGCATGTTCCAGAAATCCCGGCGGCTCACGGCATCCACCCCGGTGGTCGGCTCGTCCAGGAACAGGACGGAGGGCTTGTGCACCAGGGCGCAGCTGAGTGCGAGCTTCTGCTTCATACCGCCGGAGAGGGCGCCTGCGCGGCGTTCCTTGAAAGGTTCGATCTGCGAATAGATGTCCCTGATGACATCGTAGTTCTCCTTCACTGTAGTACCGAAGACCGTGGCGAAGAACTCCAGGTTCTCCTCCACGCTCAGGTCCTGGTACAGGGAGAAACGCCCCGGCATATACCCTATCCTGCGCCGGATCATGGCGTAGTCCTTCTTCACGTCAAGCCCTGTTACGGAAGCGGTCCCCTCATCTGCGAGCAGAAGTGTGGTGAGGATACGGAAAAGAGTGGTCTTTCCGGCCCCGTCCGGGCCTATCAGGCCGAAAATCTCGCCTTTATCCACCTCAAGCGATATTCCGGACAGAGCCTTCACCTTGCCGTAGCTTTTGCTGACATTATGTATTTCGATGTCTTTCATTTTCTTATGTAAGCATACATGCCCAGGCGCAGGTTGCCGTCATTTACAAGAGAGACCTTCACGGCATACACCAGATCAGCCCTCTCGTCCCTTGTCTGGATATTCTTCGGGGTGAATTCGGCCTCATCGGAGATCCATGTCACGGTGCCCTCGTACTGCTTTGGGGAGGCCGTCCCGTCATCCGGGATTACAGTGACCTTGTCCCCGACAGACAGGGACGACAGCTGTGCAGTGGTGAAGTATGCACGGACATATACCCTGTCCATGTCAGCAATCTTGAAGAGGGGTTTCCCTGACACCACAGTCTCGCCCGCTTCCGCATATTTCGTAAGGACCGTCCCGCTCACCGGAGCCACTATCCTGCATTTGCGGAGCTGGTCCTCGCGCTGGGCTATCTGCACGTCGTACATCCCGATTTCAGACAATGTGGCATCATTGTTCTGCTCGTATGTCTGCCGCTGGGCCTCTATCTGCCCTTCCAGTACAGCGATCTGGGACTCGTTGTCATCCAGCTGCTTCCGTGTACCCGCATCCTTGGAAAGCAGGGAAACAAAGCGCCCGTGGTCTTTCCTGAGGTTCTCCAGCTGGGAGACTGACGGGGCTATCTGCTTGTCTATGTCCACTATCCGAGAGCGTGCCCCCGTCTTGCGCTCCTGCAGTTCCTTCTTCTGCAGCCATATCTGCACGGAGTCTATCGCCCCGAGCATCTGCCCGGCGGAAAGCCTGTCCCCTTCCTCTATGTCCAATGACAGTATCCTCCCGCTGCTCTCCGCCGACACGGTCACATCGGTGGCGTCAATCTGTCCGCAGGCGTCATATTCGATTTCCCTGCTGCCGCATCCCGCAGCCAAAACCGGCAGCACCGCTGCCGCAATCATTTTCCTTAAGTCCATATCCTTTTAATTAACGTCGGTTCGACGAATTGATTGTCCTGAATATCAATATTTTACCTTTAATGACCGGAATCCGCCGGGGTTATTGCCCTACAGTGTTCTTCAAGTCGTAGATGGCCATAAGAAGCTGGATATGATGGACTGAGCGGGCGAGCCTGGCGTTGTGCTCGTCATCTATCATATCCATAAGGTCTGTCATCTTTATTGTCCCGTTGCGGTACTGCTCCTCTCCCGCAAGCCTTATGGAAGAGCGCAGCTCTATGATCCTGTCATCCTTCTCCAGCATCTTGCGGGCCTTGTCCACCTCGGTCTGCTGCTGGGTGGCATCCAGCTCCGTGTTGAAAAGGAAGGTCTCCCTCTCCAGCTCGATGTCATGCTTCTGGGACTCTATCTTGCGCTTGTCGTTCTTCCTGGTATAGAGAGAGGCGATGTTCCACTGCATCTTGATGCCCGCGACGAACATCGGGGCGAACTCATTTTCCAGCATATTGAGACCCGGACGCCCTATACCGCCCTGGAGGGTCAGGTCAAACTGCGGGGAGATCCTGGCGTTGAGCTGTTTCATCTGGGCCTCGTTCTGGCGCAGCCTGGCAGCATACAGTTCTATCTCAGGCCTGAGGACTGTCCTGGTATCCACCAGGGACCCTCCGGAAGGTACAGTCAGGCGCACGCCTGTCATATCACGCCCGGTGAGAAGGCCGAGCATCTTCACGTATGCGGACCTGTCGGCGCATAGAGCATCCGTCTGCTGGCTGCAGTCGAGGATGTTCACATTGACCAGGTCCATATCCGAACGGTATGCCATCCCGTTGTCGATCATGGCCTGAACCTCGTCGGCGTTGCGCTTGAGGCTCTCCATGAGAAGGCGGTTCTGCTCGATCTGCTCGTCCAGAAGAAGGATTCCCAGATAAACGTTCTGCACCCTCGACCTTACAGAATACAGGCTGACCTCCGTCTGCTTCCTCTGGACATCCGCCCCGGTCTTCACCGCCTCCCTCTGGCTTGAACTTGTGCCGCCGTCCCAGATGTGCTGTGTGACGTTGGCGTTGAGAGAATACTGGTCATGCGGCATGTCAAGCTCGAAGCCCGGGATTTCAAAAGGCATCTCCACCACATCCGACTGCCACGTGGCCTTACCGGAGACCGAAAACTGCGGTATCCAGCTGGACGAAGCGATAGAAAGGTCATATTTCTCCGTAGCGTCGATAAGTCCGAGCTGCCTGATCTGAGGATAATTGGCCCTGGCCATATCCAGACATTCCTCCAGGGTGACCTCCACTGCAGCCGTATCTGCCCCGTCCCTGTACTGCGCCGACACAAGTGATGCCGGAAGCATTGAAAAAGCCAGTACCGCACCTATGCGTAGCATCTTTTCCATATTATGAAAACCATTTAAATGATACATTCCTGTGACACGGCAGACTCCTCAGGCAGCCCCTTGCCGAAAAGCCTGGCATACAGTGTCCTTATTATCTCTTTGCGTCTTTCCTCAAGAAAGGCCGCCTCCTGGCGGCTGTCCATTCCGAAAACATTCCTCATGAGGGGGAGGGCTAAAAAGGTAGACAGGTTCATCGAGACGATCATGAACATCATCTGGAACCAGTCTATCCTGTTCAGTGTCCCGGCATCCACCTCCCTGTCAAACCGCATCCTGTGGTTAAACACTTCCGTGTCGACAGTCTCGCGGAGCCTGGCCTTGTACCTGTGGAACATTTCAGGGCAGGTGCCGGCCAACTCCAGGATAAGAGACGGCAGCTTCTCGTGCCTGGTAAGGAAAGAATAATGCAGGTTCACCACCTCCTTTAGTATCTCCTTGAGCGTAAGGTCGGGCGACATCACGGTCTGGAGCATGGTGAACATCTCGTTCATGTTCTTGTCCAGGACTTTGAGGAAAATCTGCTCCTTTGTCCTGAAATAATAATGCAGCATGGCATGGGTGACCCCTGCCTTTGCCGCTATAGCCGTAGTTGTGGCGAGCTTGTAGCCTTTGTCGAAGAAAAGCTCCTCGGCCGCATCCAGAATGGCCTGTTCAGTACTTGTGTGTCCGTTTGTTTCAACCATTGTGATAGACAATTATGTTTAACAGTTCTGTTAAATATCGGCAAATGTATAAAAATATCCGATACGGTATCACAGTCTGCTGGAAAATCTTTTGCGGATTGAATTCTGCTGGAGTACAGAAAGCACCTTTCCGGACTCCCTGGTGAAAGTATGAAAAATATTGTATTTTACAATAAGTCAAATTCATCGAACTGACGTTATCTTTAGTATATTTGCACCGTTTTTCCCGGAAAAGGCAAGCGGGAAAAATCAGGAAACTTATTCTAATCATCTGTTTTATGACAAACACACTGTCTGCAAACAACAGATTGCCATGGCTAGATGTCATCCGCATGCTTGCAATGATAATGGTGATCGGTGTACACTGCATCGACCCGTTCTACATATCCCCGACACTGGGGCAGATACCTGAATACAGGCACTGGGCCGCCGTATACGGCTCACTGCTGCGCCCTTCCGTCCCGCTTTTTGTAATGATGACCGGACTGCTCCTTCTCCCGGTGAGAGAAATGAAACCGGGTGCGTTCTACAGGAAAAGGATTTTCAGGGTCCTGTGGCCTTTCCTGATCTGGTCCGTACTTTACAACATGTTCCCGTGGTTTACCGGGGTGCTGGGACTGCCGAAAGAGATTATAGGTACATTCTTCTGCTATGTGCAGGGCAACGAGTCCCAGTCTCTCATGGATTCCCTGAAAGATGTGGCAATGATTCCTTTCAACTTCAGTTTCAAGGAAAACCACATGTGGTACATATACCTGCTGATCGGGCTGTATCTGTATATGCCGTTTTTCTCTGCCTGGATCGAGAAGGCGGACAGGAAGACAGAAAGGATATTCCTCGCCATATGGGCAGTCTCCCTTTTCCTTCCGTATGCTTCCGAATACATAAGCCGTTTCCTGTACGGGGAAGCCACATGGAACCAGTTCGGGCTGTTCTACTATTTCGCGGGATTCAGCGGCTACCTTCTGCTGGGACATTATCTCAAGGGAGGGAACAGCTGGAGCATAGGGAAGACATTGCTGGTCAGCGTCCTGCTCTTTGCAGCCGGCTATGCGGTCACATATACGGGATTCAGCGCAGCTGCAGCAGACCCGGCTTCCACAGAGCCTGAGATGGAGCTTTTCTTCACATTCTGCAGCCCCAACGTGGCCATGATGACAGCTGCAGTGTTCATCCTGATGCAGAAAATAAGGATAAGCAACGGAAAGATTTGCAGCATACTGGCCAATCTCACAAAATGCGGATTCGGTATATATATGGTGCATTATTTCCTCGTTGGTCCTGCATTCATACTGATAGGGAAAGCAGGCCTGCCGATACCTCTCCAGGTTCCGGTGATGGCAGCGGCCATTTTCCTCGTGTCGTGGGGATTCACATGGCTCATGTACCGCATATTCGGAGAAAAGGCAAGATATGTGATGGGCTAGTGACGGGGCCCCGGTGAGGTCGCGAGCGGAGCGTCAGTGTGACGGATTCCGGTCATAAATGATAAAATATTGATTTTTAGGATAATATTGTTAAACATAAATTCGTCTAACTGACGTTATTATAAAAAGATGAAGTCGATACGTGAAATATACCGGATTGGGAAAGGTCCTTCCAGCAGCCATACGATGGGGCCGCACAAAGCAGCAAAGCTGTATCTTGCACATCACCCGCAGTCGCACCGTTTCCAGGTGACCCTGTACGGCTCTCTCGCCGCGACAGGGAAAGGCCATCTCACGGATGTGGCCATAAATGAAGCACTGTCCCAGCTGGGTCCGGTGCAGATAGACTGGCAGCCAAAAATATTCCTGCCGGCCCATCCGAACGGGATGAAGATAGCCACTGTGGATGACAATGGAGACAAGCAGGACGAATGGACCTTCTACAGTGTAGGCGGAGGGGCCATAAAATGCGAGCAGCTCCCAAATGACGAAGCACAGGACATCTACCCGCTTAACACCATGGCCGAACTTCTCGAATGGTGCAACAAATACGGTAAAGCATACTGGGAATATGTCGGCGAGATAGAGGACGAGGGCATCTGGGACTATCTTTCAGAGGTATGGAAAGTGATGTGCGAGGCCATCGAGCGCGGACTTGACAAGGAGGGTGTGCTGCCGGGACCGATCCATCTCCGCAGGAAGGCGGCGCAGTATTTCATACGGGCAGAGGGCTACAAAGACGTGCTCAGGACACGCGGGATGATCTTTGCCTATACGCTTGCTGTAAGCGAGGAGAATGCAGCCGGAGGCACCATAGTCACGGCCCCTACCTGCGGCTCGTGCGGAGTGCTCCCTGGTGTGCTGTACCATCTCAAGAAAGTGTACGGATTCAGCGAGAAGAGAATCATCCGGTCCCTCGCCACAGCGGCTCTGGTCGGGAACGTCGTGAAGCAGAACGCTTCAATATCCGGGGCGGAAGTCGGATGCCAGGGTGAAGTCGGTGTGGCCTGCGCCATGACGGCAGCAGCGGCCAACCAGCTCATGGGCGGCAGTCCCTCACAGATAGAATATGCAGCGGAAATGGGTCTTGAGCATCATCTGGGCATGACCTGCGACCCGGTGTGCGGACTCGTGCAGATACCGTGCATTGAAAGAAACGCCTATGCTGCCGCACGCGCACTTGACGCAAACATATACGCGCTTTACACAGACGGTCTGCACAGGGTTTCCTTCGACCAGGTGGTTCATGTCATGAAGCAGACCGGTAAAGATCTCCCGTCACTTTACAAGGAAACAGGGGAAGGCGGACTTGCCAAAGAGCTTGACTAGGTCTGTTCCTCCCTTTACAGGACACCGGCTGCCATCGGGGTATCTGATCCCTTAAAGGGAGGACCGCCGTGGCAGCCGGTGTTTCAGATATAGCCTTATTCAAAAAGAAGCCCCATATCTGCCGCCATCATCCTGCCGGCCAGCTTTTCCGGGACGAACTCCCAGTGGCCGATCACCTCAGGATCCCCTGTCGTCCTGGGATCTACAGTCCCGTTCTCCATCAGGTAATCATACAGGATATTCCTTATCTCCGGATACTTGGCCACGACACGGGACTCTATGTCGTCTGTATCTATACCGGCTCCGTATCTCATGATTCCGCCGCCTCCGCTGGCACGGTACGAGGTCATTGCTACATTGTACGTGGACTCCATGCTGAAAGGTGTACCGTCAGACAGGGAGACTATATTCACCCTCTCCCCCGCCGGCCTGGTCACGTCCACTGTATATACAAGCCCTCCTGCAGAATCGAAGTTGTACGCAAGACCTTTGAATGACCACCTGTCCTGTCCCGTCCTGGGATCAGCCTCATTCTTGATCCTGAGCAGATGCTCCCCTCTCTTTCCGGAGACTGTATTGACCCAGGAACGGTAGGAATATTCCAGATAATCTTTGATCTCCTTCCCCGTCATTTTTACCACAAAAAGCTGGTTCTCAAAAGGATAAATAGTAAAAAGGTCGTTATATACCAGCGTCCCCGCTTTCACTTCAGCATTGAATGTGAGTGGTGCGGCAAATGAAATCTGCGCCGGAGAGCATGAAAGGCAAAGTGTATGGAGCAAGTCCGTATAGTCGCTCATGCCGGTGTACGCATCGCGGGTCCTCATATCCCTGGCAAGTGTACCCACAGGCTTGACAGTAAATGCCTTCACGGCCTCATAATCCCTGTGGAACATGTTTGCCATCACTGTGTCAGTATCATCCTTGCGTACCGGTATAAGCTCTGCCGAAAGTTCCTTTGAGACTACTTTGCCGTCTTTGACCTCAAGTGTCACTGTACCATGTCCGATATTGCGGCAGTGGCTTCCCGAATTGATAAGATACAGATCATCTTTCCCTTTGACAAAAGGCCGGTGGTCATGCGAGCATACCAGGAAATCCACACCCTTGAGGGAATTGAAAAGGTCCATCCCCTGGCTGTCAAGCGATTTGCCGTCACCCTTTCCGGTGCCGGCATGGACTGCGACAATCACCACATGGGGCTTCTCTTCTTCAATCACCTTGTCCACATTGTTCTGCACTATCGGTATCAGGGACTCGAAGTGCATCCCGCTCCACAGTTCTTCAGAGAGCCAGTTCTTCATGTTCGGATTGGTGAAGCCCAGCACAGCCACCTTGAGTCCGTTGCGGCGGATGATGGTGCAATCGTCAAAATACGGTTTCCCGTTGTCGTTCCGTATCGCATTCGCGCCCATGAACGGCATATCCAGCTGTCCTGCCACCCTGTCGTATACAGCATGACCGGTCTCTACGTCATGGTTCCCCACAACTACGGCATCATATTTCATATAGTTCACCATCCTGGCGTATACATGGGTGGTGACAGTGTCCACGTAGTTGAAATAATAGGCCGCATTGTCACCCTGAAGGCAGTCCCCTGCATCCACAAGTATCACATTTTCAGCCCCGTCAGCTTTCCGTACACTGTCCACATAATGCGAGACGGCATACAGTGACTGCCTGGTCCCGTCCCCGACATACAGCGAATCGAAATACCTGCCGTGCACATCATTGGTAGTGAACAGCTGGAGTCTGTACACCCCGTCTTCCGGACCTCCGCATGAAACGGCAGCCAGCAGAAGAAGAAACAAAAAAATAGGATTCCTTTTCATATGTTTTACATTATTTTATCCTGTCAAGTATAGGGAAATTCTCCCTGAATCTGTACATAGGGGCCTTCTCAAGCCTTGCCCTGAGCACAGGTAAACCGCAAATGCAGGCCCTGTCCCCCCTGCTGCGTCCACGGTAGTCGATCACAGCGGACCTTCCGCTGTACTCGAGAAGGGTGTCATGCCCGGTACGGTTGCAGAAGACACTCCAGCAGACATTCTCTATGGAACGCGCCTTTACGAGTATGTCGGCAGCGGCATTCCTGGCTGAGGGCCAGTTGGCTACATTGAGGTACAGGTCATACGGACTGTCTCCTGTATTCCGCGCCCATTCAGGGAAACGCAGGTCGAAACATATCCCGGGAAGTATCTTCCACCCCTTGTACACAAACACCTTACGGCTTTCTCCCGGAGTATAGTTGGAGTCCTCCCCGCCGAAAAAGAGATGCGCCTTGTCATACCACGATACAGACACGCTTCCATCAGTGCCGGCACAGGAGGTTACAGGCTGCAGGAAGAAAAGCCTGTTGTATCTTTTCCCGGCCTCGCGTACAGGGACTGAGCCTGCAAGGGCGCATCTGAAGTGCGCCACCGTACTCTCCATCCACGCAAGGGTAGGAGAGGCAGCTGCGTCTTCGGCGGCACCGGGATTCATAGTGAATCCGGCGGCGAAGAATTCAGGAAGCACCACAAGGTCAGGGGCAGGATACTCCCCTGATGAAAACAAGGCATCGAATATCCTGTCCAGGGCAGCCATGTTGGCAGAAGGGTTCTCCCACTCCGGAGAGAACTCCACTACAGCCACCTCCAGGGCTTCCCCGTCAGCATATATTTTCATTTTTCCGTCGTTGTCCATCATAATCTTACTCTGTCTGCTGTCTGAATATGCCATCCCGTACGTCCAGGCTGTTTATTCTTTTCCCTGCCGATAAGGGACTGGAGGTTGAACTTGAGCGTCACCACCTGCTGGCATCCGGAATAGCTCCAGCCGTTGAAGTGGAAAACCATGGATGCCTTGAGGGAAAGGAAATCGGATATATGAGGCTCATAGAAGAGTTCCAGCCTGTCATAGAAGCCCGGCTTCCCGCTGTCCATGTCCACCTTGTAGAACGGCTCACCCATATACAGAAGGTCACCATACATATTTCCGGCAAGGTCAACATTCCTGAAATACGGCATCATGTCCGTGCCGTAGAAGAGACAGTTCTCCAGGCCCACATTCCAGTTCCTGACGGCAGCAGTGAATTCTCCCCCGTGAGGGAAAGTGTATTTCCCTATATTCTTCCTGTCATTCTGCATCGACTGCAGCCAGCCTAGTGTGAAATCAAGCCTCTGCAGGCCGCACAGGTACGAAAGGTCAAAGGTGACATAAGGGTTCACAAGCGCATTGTCCACTACTCCGGACACATTCTCGGCACCTGCAAAATGGTAGAGATAGGCGGCATAGCCGGCTGTCAAGAAATCACATAACCTCCCGTTCCCGGAAGTGAAGATCATGAACCTCTCCCTCCTGTCTGTACCGTACATCCCCATCCAGTCGCACCCTGCCTCAAAATAAGAAGCCGGTCTCCTGAAAGTGAACAGCATTCCCTCCAGATTGTTGTCATAGAATTTCAGCGAGTCGGAAAAGAAAGCCCTTGAATAATGCCCTTCCATGAACCTGCGCGGGAAGATTCCAGCCGTGATCCCTATGTCAGTACGGCCTTTGCGGAAAAGGTACCTGTAATATATGGTGATCTCGTGGAAAAGGTCCCAGTTCTCAAGAGACGGAGAGACTTCATCCGAGCCTTCTCCGGCTATCCCTGCCGGGATACGGGAGTCCCCGAAATCCTTCATGATGTCAATCCCGAGCATCAGGCTGTGCACACCTCCGGACCGCTCTTTCAAGGAAAGTCCTGCAGACGGGGTGAGCCTGGCCCCGAAGATTGTCCTGGATTCGGAAAACGAGGAAGGGTCATACTCCCTGTTGTCAAAATTCATTTCGAAATCCACGTCATATGCAAACCTGGGCCTGTTTCTCCGGCTGTCACGCCCGCCAGCTGCAAACACATCGGCAGCCAACGAAACAAATAGTACACAGACAATCAGATATGATTTCATATTTGCTGGTCGGAAATTCTCGCCAAACTTAGGAAAAATTTGTGAAAAACATCCTGGCGACGAAGCGCAGCAAGAGGCTGGAACGGCTCTCAGGGCACATCAGAGGGAGCCTTCAGGACAGTCCGGGCCGGAAATGAAAGAATTCGTCTTCATGGATGCAATTATTTTCAATAATATTATTTCGTTTCGAAAATATTTGATTACATTTGTATTTCGTAATGAAACTGTGACAATTCTCTATAAAATACTATATGATCCAGAACGGAAAGAATCCAGAGAACGAATTCGATGTCATTATCATCGGAGGAGGTATTACAGGCGCAGGCACGGCCAGGGACTGTGCTTTGAGAGGACTTAAAGTCCTGCTTATCGAAAGGCATGACATAGCCACAGGTGCCACGGGCAGAAACCACGGGCTTCTGCACAGCGGGGCCAGGTATGCTGTCACCGACCAGGAATCTGCACAGGAATGTATAAAGGAGAACATGATTCTCAGAAAGATAGCACGGCACTGCGTAGAGGAGACCGACGGATTCTTCATAACCCTTCCGGAAGATGACCTGGATTATCAGGCGAAGTTCGCGAAAGCATGTATCTCGGCAGGCATCAGGGCCGAGATAATCGACCCGCAGGAGGCCAGGCGGCTCGAGCCGTCAGTCAACCCGGACATCATCGGTGCCGTACGCGTCCCTGACGGGTCCGTAGACCCGTTCCGCCTTACAAGCGCCAACATTACGGACGCAAAACTCCACGGGGCGAAAGTGATGGTTTACACAGAACTAGTCTCTTTCATAAAGGACGGTGACGCTATAGTGGGTGTGAAAGTCCACAACCACATAACCCGCCAGGACCACGAATACTATGCGCCTGTCACAGTGAACGCAGGAGGCATCTGGGGCCACAATATCGCAGAAAAGGCAGGAGCGTCCATAAACATGTTCCCGGCCAAGGGGGCGCTGCTCATCTTCGGGCACAGGGTGAACAACATCGTCCTGAACCGATGCCGCAAGCCTGCAAACGCCGATATCCTGGTGCCCGGAGACACCATATGCGTGATAGGTACCACATCAAGCAAAGTGCCTTTCGATGAGGTCGACGACATGAGGGTGACTCCAGAGGAGGTGGATCTTCTGCTGTCAGAAGGAGCGAAGCTTGCGCCGTCACTCGCGACCACGCGTATTCTGAGGGCCTATGCAGGAGTAAGGCCTCTGGTATCGGCGGACAACGACCCTTCCGGCAGAAACATAAGCCGCGGTATAGTCCTTCTGGACCACGAGACCAGGGACGGTATAAAGGGATTCATAAGCATAACCGGAGGAAAGCTCATGACCTACAGGCTTATGGCGGAATGGGCGACAGATGCGGTTTGCAAGAAGCTTGACATAAGCCGCAAGTGCAGGACCATGGAGCTCCCTCTCCCTGGCTCAAAGAGCGAAGGCATCGAGGAAATCTCCAGGAAAATCTGGGCCCGGCCTACTACAATGCAGAAAGCCACAGCCGGAAGGCATGGCGACCTCAGCGGGAAGATATCTTCGGAAGATGAATATGACGCCAGCCTTGTCTGCGAATGTGAGGAAGTCAGTGTCGGAGAGGTCAAATATGCCATCGACGAGCTGGATGTCCTGAATCTGGTGGACTTGAGGAGGCGCACGAGAGTCGGTATGGGGACATGCCAGGGAGAGCTCTGCGCATGCCGGGCCGCCGGTATTCTCGCAAAGACCAAAAGCACGCCGGCGAAAGAGAAAAAAGACCTTGCAGACTTCATTAACGAAAGATGGAAAGGTATCTACCCTATAAGCTGGGGTGACGCATTGAGGGAAAGCGAGTATTCCCAGTGGGTATATTCCGGTGTATGCGGGCTCAATGAATAATCAGGAAAGGACATTTTACAGGCAATCGATATGAAGTTTGATACAATAATAACAGGTGGCGGGCTGTCAGGACTGGTATGCGGCCTGAGGCTGCAGAAAGCAGGGAAAAAATGTGCCATAATATCTGCAGGGCAGAGCGCGATGCATTTCTCGTCAGGATATTTCGACCTGATGGACAGGACACCGGACGGGGAAAACGTGACAGGGCTGCTTGAAGCACTGGAACATCTGGACGGGTCACATCCATACTCGAAAATCGGGAAAGAGAAAATGAAGGCATACCTCGGGGAAGTAAAGGATTTCTTCGGAGGATGCGGAGTGAAGTTGAACGGGGACCCTTTCAGGAACGGCTACAGGATAACCCCGGTGGGCAAATTCAAGCGTTCATGGCTTACATTGGAGGATTTCACCCTGCTTCCGTCAGCGGAGACCGGATGGAAGAAAGTCCTGATCGCAAACATAGAAGGATTCCTGGACTTCAACACTGCATTCATCGCTGATTCGCTGCAGGAGGAAGGTGCTTCATGCAGGACGGCAGAGATCCGGCTCCCGGAGATGGAAAGACTCCGCAAGAATCCAAGCGAGATGAGATCCACGAACATAGCCAGAGTCCTTGAGCACGCAGAAGTGATGGACAAGGCTGTGGCACAGCTGAAATCCGCACTTGAGGATGAAGACGCCGTGATACTCCCGGCAGTATTCTCCCTGAATGACTCATCATGGAAAGGGAGGATTGCGGAAGCGCTGGGCCGGGAGGTGTTTGTCATAGCCACCATGCCCCCTTCCGTCCCCGGGATAAGGACACAGATGAGGCTCAGGACTGAGTTCGAGTCAGCCGGAGGAGTGTTCCTTGCCGGTGACACGGCCTGCTGTCCGGACATATCGGAGAATAATGTAAACAGCATCGGCACAGTAAATTTCGGGGATATCCGCCTTACAGCCGATGACTATGTGCTTGCATCAGGCAGTTTCTTCAGCAAGGGTCTGACCGCATCTCCGGACAGGATTGCTGAAACCGTGTTCGGGCTTGACGTAGACGCTCCGTCAGAAAGGAAGGCCTGGTACGACACCGACTTCTTCAAGAAGCAGGAATACATATCGTCCGGGGTCAGGACCGACAACTCCTTCCACTGTTTCAGGAACGGCTCCCTGATAGAAAACCTGTATGCGGCAGGGTCAGTCCTGAGCGGAAGCAACACCCTGTATGAAGGAAGCGGGGCCGGGATAGCCATACTGAGCGCATTTGCCGTGGCTGACAGCATCATCTCAAAAGGAAAATAAGAATCTCATATATCTCCAGGCTGATATGGAAATGCAAGAATACAATATAAGCGAAAACAATTTCGAGCAGTGCATCAAATGTACAATCTGCACTGTATACTGCCCCGTGGTACCTGTAAATCCCGACTATCCGGGACCGAAGCAGGCTGGGCCTGACGGGGAGAGGCTCAGACTGAAGAAAGGCATATTCTTCGACGAGACACTCAAGTACTGCCTCAATTGCAAGAGGTGCGAAGTGGCATGCCCTTCGGGCGTAAGGATAGGGGACATAATCCAGGCCGCCCGCATAAAATACGGACGCAGCAAGCCGAAATTGAGGGACATGATGCTTGCAAGCACTGACCTGATGGGCAGTGTAGCCACAAAAATGGCCCCGGTAGTAAATACGACCCTGAAAATCAAGCCTGTGAAACAGATTATGGACGGAGTCCTCAAGATTGACCACCGCAGGACGTTCCCTCAATACGCTTCAGAGACATTTGTCAGATGGTTCAAGAAGAATGCAGAGGCCCGGCAAGAGAAGTTCAGCAGGAAAGTCGCTTATTTCCATGGATGCTACGCCAACTACAATTACCCTCAGCTGGGAAAGGACTTCGTGAAGGTCATGAATGCACTCGGATTCGGGGTAAGGCTGCTCGACGGGGAAAAATGCTGCGGCGTGGCCATGATTTCAAACGGGATGATAAGCCAGGCCACCTCCAATGCCAGGCACAATCTGCGCCTGATGGAAGAGGCACTGTCCGGCTGCGAGGCAGTCCTCGGGACATCGTCATCATGCTCTTTCACCATCAGGGACGAGTATCCTCATCTGCTTGGGGTGGACAACAGCCCTATAAGGGACCGCATTGAGCTTGCTGTCAAATTCATATACCGGCTTCTTGAAAGCGGACAGGCGGAACTCCGTTTCAAGAAAGACTACAGGGCCAGGATAGCCTATCATGTACCTTGCCACATGGAGAAACTCGGCTGGGGACTGTTCTCCTCCGAGCTTGTCAGAATGATACCGGGGGTGGAATTCACCATGCTGGATTCGAACTGCTGCGGAATCGCAGGTACATACGGCTTCAAGAAAGAGAACTACGAAGTGTCCCAGGCTATAGGGAAACCGCTGTTTGACCAGATAAGGAAGGTCGACCCGGACTTTGTGGCATGCGACTGCGAGACCTGCAAGTGGCAGATTGAAATGTCTACAGGATACAGCGTCAAGAATCCTGTCTCCATCCTTGCCGATGCACTTGAATAGGTCTCGGACTATTTCCTTGTATTAATTCTTTGACGCAGACTGCCCGACAGAGAAATCGGGCAGTCTTTGTCTGAACGGTCAAGCCATTCGAGCGCAAGGTCATACTCCCCCATCATATAGCACGCAAGAGCTATGTTGTACTCGGCGCATGAGCGTCTCTGCAGGTTGGAAGTGTCCAGAAGGGTGATCCACCTGTCTATGGCCTCTGTCCATTTATATTCGACTGCAGATGAAGCCGCGTCAATCCATGCCGATGATTCATAATATATCAGAGTATAGCTTTCGCTCTCCCATGTGGAGACAAATGAATCCGCAAGTCTGGACCCGATGTTCCTGGCAGGCTCCCCTATGGCGGCGAGCCCCTTGTTTACCAGTATCCCGGAAGAATCCTGCCCGTCCGTATATGCCACAGGCCTTACCGTGCTCCTTCCCGAAAAGCTGAAGACGGAGTCTGCCTGGTTCATTGAATCATATACGTCAATCCTGACAGAGAACGGCACAGAGACTTCAGAAATATACGTGGAATCCGGTGCGATCTTCCCACCTGTCATGACCTTGACAGGTGCGGATGCGACTCCGTCCCCCAGCCACGGCGACTCCATCATGAAAACCACATCAGAGTCCACATCCATCAGTATATTGAGCAGAGTGTCCCTGTCAGAATATACGGCTCCGGGAAGACTGTCGATCCTGTATATCCCTATAACCCTGTTGCCGTCGAAATACTCCGACTCAAGCTTCTGCGCGAAGCCTTCCGACATGGAAGCAGCAAACAGAGAATCTGCCGCATTTCCGTTGTCCACATATACCACAGAGAATGTCTTCCGTGAAAGGTCAAGACCGGAAATGGATGCCTTGCGCATCTCTACATCCATCGTATATGAGAGAGGCCCGCAGGATACAATGGACAGAAGAAGGGCGGTATAGAAAAACTTGAATCGTTTCATGACAGGGATTTATATGTGTAAAATTGACTGTTGCGCGTAAAATTAAGAAAAAATATCAATAATTTCGCCTGTAAGGTCATACTCGTCCGCACCGGTTATCCTCACTTTCAGGAATTCACCTGCAAGCGAATAAGGCTCCACCCCATGTACGGCATCGGAATCGTACTTCACCAGTATCTCCCCGTCCACCTCAGGGCTTTCAAACTCGCTGCGGCATACAAGTATTCCGTCAGAATAGCTGTCCACGATGACTTTCTCCTCAGTGCCTATCCTTGACTGGTTGAATATCAGTGATATACCGCTCTGCAAAGACATGAGTTCGTCCAGACGGCGCTGTTTTTCTTTCTCTGGCACAGAATTCCTGTAATGTTCTGCCCCGTATGTTCCTTCTTCTTCTGAATAAGTGAAGGCACCAAGTCTTTCGAATTTCGCTTCCTTCACGAAATCAAGCAGTTCATTAAACTCTTTCTTCCCTTCCCCGGGATGACCTACTATCATGGTAGTCCTTAGTACCACGCCGGGCACACGTTCTCTCATCCTGGCAATGAGGGCCCTGGTCCATGCACCGTCCACATGACGGAGCATCTTGCCTAGCACCTTGTCTGAAATATGCTGGAGAGGTATATCCATATACCGGCAGACCTTAGCGTTTCCGGCCATCACATCCAGCACATCGTCAGGGAAGCCGTCCGGATACGAATAATGGATCCTTATCCACTCTATCCCGTCCACTGCGGAGAGCCGTTGCAGCAGCTCCGCAAGCTTGCGCTCCCTGTACAGGTCCAGACCGTAGTATGTCGTGTCCTGGGCAATGACAATCAGTTCGCGCACACCTTTGGCGGCAAGCATTTCGGCTTCTTTCACAAGCTCCTCCATCGGCACGGAGACATGTCTGCCTCTGATGCTGGGGATGGCGCAGTATGCACACCTCCGGTCGCAGCCTTCCGAGATTTTCAGGAAGGCATAATGAGAAGGTGTAGTAAGGCAGCGCCTTGTCTGGAAGTCCTCTGTAACAGGTACTTCAAGGTACTCCAGCATCGGCTTGAAATCACGTGCACCGAACCAGGCGTCAACTTCCGGTATGAGCCCCGGCAGTTCATCAGCATATCTCTGTGACAGACAGCCGAACACCACGACACGGCCATAGTCCCCCGCCTTTTTACGCTCGACAGCCTGCAGGACAGTCTGGATGGATTCCTCCTTGGCGTCCCCGATGAAACCGCATGTATTTATAAGGAGGATGTCAGCACCGCCTTCGCTCTCTTCCGGAAGGATATCATAACAAGACACCGCCTGGGCCAGAACATGTTCTGTGTCCACGCGGTTCTTGGAGCAGCCCATGGTGATGGCCTGCAATGTCTTTCTGCTCTGCTGCATATACGCTATTCCTGCCCTGCCTCAGTGCCGGACTCCTGTCCTTCTTCCTCTACGAAGTCAAGAGAAGCATATTTCTTCAATGCGTTGTACCAGTCCACGACCTTCTTCATATGGGATACATAGAACCGGTTCCTGTCATAGTCTGGGAGCGCCTTTTCAAACAAAGCCTTGATCTCGGCCGGATCCGACTTCGATCCTGGAGCATCGGCATCACCGAGGACAGCCTTCATCTTGAGAAACACTTCCTTGAGCTTGACCTCGCCCTCAGCTGTATATATGGAAATATCCGCCAGTGTAGTTATCCTGCTGTTCATTCCGAAACAGCTTCTTTTCTTATCCGCCAGGGCTTCTACTACAGCGCCTGTCCTTGCCTGCGAGATGTACAGGAAAAGCCCGCTCTGTCCAGAAATGGAAAGAATCTTTGTAAGATCAGTTTTCATGATAAGATACCTATTTAACGTCAGTTCGACGAATTTATGTTTAACAATATTATATTATAAATCAATATTTTATCATTTATGACCGGAATCCGTCACACTGACGTTAAGGATTTCTTCCAGAAATCCTGTCTGTCCACCCCCAGTCACCTGCGGTGACAACCCCGTCGGGGCATGCGGCTCCGCTTCGCTACGCCGGCACCTGCGCTGCTTCGGTTCCCATGCAGGAAACCTAGCTGACGCTCCGGTGCGGCCCTGAAGGGCCATCCAATCTTAATCCCCAGTCACTTCGTGACAGCCCCTTGTTAAG
>JADIMB010000059.1 GCA_017694995.1 Candidatus Cryptobacteroides faecavium
TATCTTTGTAAAGATTGGCATTAAAATCATAGACCACATGAAACATTATATCGAAAAGAACAGGGAAAGGTTCCTGGATGAGCTTTACTCGCTCCTCAGGATTCCTTCAGTGAGTTCCCTTGATGAACATAAGCCGGACATGAAGAAATGTGCGGACCGTCTGGTAGAGCTCCTTCTTGAAGCAGGTGCAGATACGGCATCAGTCTATCCGACAGAGGGGCATCCGGTGGTATTCGGCGAGAAGATTGTCGACCCGGCATTGAAGACGGTGCTTGTCTACGGGCATTATGATGTACAGCCTGTTGACCCTCTGGAGCTTTGGAAATCAGACCCTTTCGAGCCGGAGATCAGGGACGGGGCCATATACGCGAGAGGGGCCAACGATGACAAGGGGCAGCTTTTCATGCATCTCAAGGCCTTCGAATACATGGTCCGTGAAGCCGGACTCCGCCATAACGTGAAGTTCATATTCGAAGGAGAGGAGGAAATCGGAAGCCCTTCGCTTGCCGCATGGGCCAGGGAGCACAAGGACCTGCTGAAAGCCGACATCATACTCGTGTCGGACACGACCATGATTTCAGAGAGCGTACCTTCCATCAACTGCGGCATGCGCGGTCTCTCGTACGTTGAGGTCAAGGTTACGGGCCCGGACAAGGACCTCCATTCAGGCCATTACGGCGGTGCGGTGGCGAACCCGATCAATGTCCTGTGCGACATGATCTCCACCCTTATCGATAAGGACGGCCATATAACGGTCAAGGGATTCTATGACGATGTGGTGGAGCTTTCAGACGAGGACAGGGCGAAACTTGCACGGGCGCCGTTCGATATAGAGGAATACAAGTCTTTCCTCGGTGTCAAGGAGCTTAAAGGCGAGGCCGGCTACACAACACTCGAGCGCACCGGCATCAGGCCGTCCCTGGACGTGAACGGCATCTGGGGAGGGTATACCGGGGAGGGGGCCAAGACCGTGCTTCCTTCAGAGGCACATGCGAAGATTTCCATGCGTCTGGTGCCGAACCAGGACAGCGAGACCGTCACACGTCTTTTCATGGAGCATTTCAAGTCCATTGCCCCGAACTATGTAAAGGTTGATGTCAGGCCTTGCCACGGGGGAAACGGTTTCCTGATACCTATATCCTCGCCTGCATATCAGGCTGCGTCAAGGGCCATGACGGATGTCTACGGCATCGAGCCTGTCCCGAGCCGCGGAGGCGGCAGCATCCCTGTCCTTGCAGACTTGCAGCGTATCCTGGGTATCGACCCTCTGCTGATGGGATTCGGCCTTGAAAGGGATACGATACATTCACCGAACGAAAGCTATCTCCTCAGCCAGCTTTTCAGGGGGATGGAAGCCATAGCGTTGTTTTACAGATACTATTGATCAGACTCGCCCCGGACGCATCCCTCAGATGGATGTTTCCGGCGGCCTGACAAAATACCAGCAATCATGAACAGAGAAGAATTGTATCAGCAGATCAGAAAAAAGAAATCCATGCTCTGTGTGGGCCTGGACGTGGATTTCGATAAGATGCCAGACCATATCAAGGCCCTTGCAGAAGATGAGCCCATTGCGGTGAACGGGACCTTGTTCAAGGGACGTGCCCGTTCCGTTGTGGAGTTCAACAAGGCTGTCATAGATGCCACAGCGCCGTACTGCGTGGCCTACAAGCCCAACCTTGCATTCTACGAATGTTATGGGACGGACGGTATAAGGGCCCTGGAAGCCACTGTAGACTATATCCGCAGCCGTTATCCAGAAATATTCCTGATTGCCGACGCCAAGCGCGGGGACATCGGTAATACCGCCAGGATGTACGCCAAGGCCTTTTTCGAGACGATGGACTTCGACGCAGTCACCCTTGCACCTTACATGGGAGCCGACAGTGTAACCCCGTTCCTCGGATACAAGGATAAATGGGCCATTGTCCTTGCCCTTACATCCAATGCATCCGCATACCAGTTCCAGACAGCCACCAAAGACGGCAAGCCCCTCTATCAGGCTGTCATGGAGGAGATGATGTCGATATCGACACCGGACAACATGATGTTCGTCGTAGGTGCCACCAAGGCTGACAGGCTGACTGAGATAAGGTCGTTCTGTCCGGACAATTTCCTTCTTGTCCCTGGGGTCGGGGCACAGGGCGGATCGGCAGAGGAGGTGATAAAATATGGGGCCAACGACAAGGGCGGCCTTCTCATAAACTCCTCCCGCGGCATCCTTTACGCCTCTTCCGGCAAGGACTTCGCCTCGGCCGCAGCCAAGGCGGCCGCTACTACGGCTGTGATTTGACGGGCCGGGAACCTGTATAAATAACGTGAATTCGATGAATTTAATTCATTAAATTACATCGAATTACCAATTAAGGAGCAGGCCCGTGGCCTGCGACAGGTCCCCCGGCGAGGGGGAAAGAAGGGGGTGGCGCCCCTTAATAAGGGGCTGTCACGAAGTGACTGGGAATTAGACAGTCAGGATTTCTGGAAGAAATCCTTAACGTCAGTGTGACGGATTCCGGTCATAAATGATAAAATATTGGTTTTTAGGATAATACTGTTAAACATAAATTCGTCGAACTGACGTTAAATAAAAATGGCGGACCGGAATACAGACCCGCCATTTCTTTTATTGTATTATTCCTTACATTTCCTGATACTTCTTCAGTCCGCTCTCCAGGAACTCCACAAATCCCTGTATGCTCAGGTCATAGCCTCTGACCGGGGCGAGCATCTCACCGTCAGTGGAGAGAAGGACGTAGTTCGGCTGGGCATTCACTCCGAAACGGGTCCTGGCTATATAGGAATTGACCCTTCCCAGGTCTTTGAGCACATCGCCGTTTTCTGTCGTCACCCATTCGCTCTTGTCAAGCTTCTGTTTGTCATCGGTATACAGGGCCACTATGATATAGTCGTTCTGCAGAATTTCCAGCACCTGCGGGTCGCTCCATACCCTGGACTCCATCTCGCGGCAGTTCACGCATCCGTGCCCGGTGATGTCCACGAATACCGGCTTCCCTGCTTCCTTTGCGGCAGCGAGACCTTCTTCAAGGTCGAAATATCCGCTTAGCCCCAGAGGGAGGTGCAGCCCGTATTTCTCTGACTTGCTTCCGGCGGGCTGTCCAGGAGCTGCGGTCGTGTTCACTGCTGCTGAATTACCCTGTCCGAGTACGAAATCCTGTGTCGTGATAGGCGGCAGGTAGCCGGAGAGCGCTTTCAGCGGGGCGCCGAACATCCCCGGTATCATGTATACCACGAAAGAGAAGACGGCTATGGCGAGCGCTAGACGTTTGACTGATATGTGCTCAGTCTTTTCGTCGTGGGCGAACCTGATTTTCCCTAGGAGGTAGAATCCGAGCAGTGTGAATACTACAATCCAAATCGCGAGATATACCTCCCTGTCAAGCAGGCCCCAGTGGTATGTCTGGTCTGCCACGCTGAGGAACTTGAATCCGAGAGCCACCTCGACAAAGCCGAGCACCACCTTGACAGAGTTGAGCCATCCTCCGCTCTTAGGAAGGTTCTTCAGCAGGGAAGGGAAGAGTGCAAGTACAGTGAACGGCAGGGCGAATGCGAGGGAAAATGCCAGCATAGTGATCATCGGCGACCAGAATTCCCCTTCGGTAGATTTGATAAGGACTGTCCCGACGATAGGTCCCGTGCAAGAGAATGACACCAGCACAAGAGTAAGCGCCATGAAGAATACCCCCAGCAGTCCGCCTTTGTCCGCTCCCTTGTCGCTCTTGTTGACCAGTGATGACGGCAGGATAATCTCGAAAGCCCCGAAGAATGAAGCCGCGAACACCATGAATACTATGAAGAATACAAGGTTAGGCAGCCAATGTGTGGCGAGCCAGTTGAAAATGTCGGCAGTGACCGCCTCTCCTCCCGCAAGCCATGTGATGAAGATTATCAACGAGATAGGCACTGTGTACAGCAGCACGATGAAAAGCCCGTACATTGAGGCCTTGAAGCGTCCTGCAGCAGGCGAGGACGAGCCTTTCATGAAGAATGACACAGTCATAGGGACCATAGGGAACACGCAAGGCGTGAGAAGTGCCGCGAATCCCCACAGGATAGCTTCCACAATCAGACCCCAGCTGAATCCTTTTCCTGCGGCAGGCCTGTCTGCTGCGGATATCTCCGCCTTGTCAGCCTGTTCTATCTTTACTGAAAATGACTTGTATTCAGGGGATGCGCACTGCGTGTCTGTACAGCCCATCCATGTGAGCTCGCCTTTTATTTCCAGAGGGTCACCTGTCGTCCTGATGAAATCCTGTGACAGGATGATAGTGTTGAAGAACACTTTCATCCCGTCGTAGTCTGTCGCCTGAGACATTTCTTTCAGTCCGCCTGAAAAAGTGACGCCTGGTGTCTGCTCAAACTCTACGCCGGTCGGATACATGTCACTCTCCACACCGTATGTATGCCATCCGTCGGCGACATTACCAGTAAAGGTTATCCTGTATAGGCTGTCTTTTACCTGTTCGGAAGACACTTTCCAGCTTACAGTTGTCTCAGGCATCGTGAATCCCTGAGCAAAAAGCGATGTGCCGGCAACCGCAAAAGTCACCAGCACGATTAGTTTTTGTATGAATTTCATGTACTTGGACACGTTTGTTGTTTTCTATTTCGCAAAAGCCACAGACCGGGTCTCACGGATGACAGTGATCTTTACCTGTCCCGGATAGACCATCTCCTCCTGTATCTTCTTGGCTATTTCTCCTGACAGTGTCTCTGCATCGGAGTCGCTCACCTGGTTCGCCCCTACAATCACACGGAGCTCCCTTCCTGCCTGTATCGCATAAGTCTTGGTGACTCCTGGATATGACTTGGCGATGTCTTCCATGTCTTTCAGCCTCTTGATATAAGACTCGATCACCTCCCTACGTGCTCCCGGCCTTGCTCCGGAAATCGCGTCTCCTACCATGACGATAGGTGAGATTATTGAGGTCATGTCGATTTCTTCATGGTGTGCGCCTATGGCATTGCAGACTTCAGGCTTTTCCTTGTATTTTTCTGCCAGTTTCATGCCCAGTATTGCGTGCGGCAGCTCAGGATCCTCGTCGGAGACTTTCCCTATATCGTGGAGCAGACCGGCCCGCTTTGCGATTTTCGGGTTGAGTCCGAGCTCGGATGCCATTGTGGCACAGATATTTGCGACTTCCCTTGAGTGCTGGAGCAGGTTCTGCCCGTAGGAAGAACGGTATTTCATGCGGCCTATGAGCTTTACAAGCTCGATATGCATTCCGTGGATCCCCAGGTCTATGCACGTCCTTTTGCCGGTCTCCATTATTTCGTCCTCAAGCTGTTTCTGGACTTTGGCCACCACTTCCTCAATCCTGGCCGGATGGATACGTCCGTCTATCACGAGCTGGTGGAGTGCAAGCCTTGCTACCTCCCTCCTTACAGGATCGAAGGCTGAAAGCAGGATTGCTTCCGGGGTGTCGTCGACTACGATCTCGACTCCGGTAGCAGCTTCAAGTGCACGTATGTTACGGCCTTCCCTTCCGATGATGCGGCCTTTGATCTCGTCGCTTTCTATGTTGAAGACAGTCACTGCATTTTCAATGGCGGTCTCTGTCGCTGTCCTTTGGATTGTGTTGATTATGATTCTTTTAGCTTCCTTGCTGGCTGTCAGCCTTGCTTCGTCTATAGCATCGTTGATATATGACTGAGCCTGAGACCTTGCTTCTGCTTTCATATTCTCCATAAGCTGGTTCTTGGCTTCGTTGGCAGTCATTCCTGCTATATTCTCTATCTGCTGGATGGCCTGTTCCCTGAGCTTGTCGTATTCTTCGGATTTCTTTGCCACAAGCTCCACCTGGTTCTTAAGGTTCTCACGTATGGCGTCGGCCTCCTTGTTTTTCTTGGCAAGCTCTGCATTCTGCTGGTTCAGAGTGTTTTCCTTTTGCTTAAGCCTGCTTTCAATCTCTCTGATCTGGCCGTTTTTCTCGTTGATGTACTGTTCATGCTCGCTTTTCAGCTGGATGAATTTCTCTTTCGCCTGGAGGATTTTCTCTGTCTTTATCTTGTCAGCCTCGACCTCTGCTTTCTGGATGATCTCTTCTTTCCTTCCGTTGAGTGTCAGCTTGCGGACATATATATACGTGCCTAGGGCAATTACTGCTCCAAGAAGCGCCGTAAGAAAATAGAATAAAATACTCATAATTGCTTTATGTATATAATTATTAAATAGTTGCTTGTCGTTCCCCTTCTTTTACAGGCATAAAAAAGACCGGGCAGTACGGAAACTGACCGGTCAAATTAAACATTTGTATATAAAAGCCGTTAGTCTGATTTTCAGGAAATCTTAAATGAATAAGATTTGAGCTCCGAAAAATTGGTTCTGACATCCTCCGTCCCGCAAGCGGAATCCCCCGTGAAGGGTAACATAGGTCCGTCATTGCCATTCGAGTGTACTCGGTTACTTAATGTAAATTGATGATTTCAGCAAAATAAGTAACTAACGGCTATATTTTTACAATATTATCAAGATAACTCTCAAGTTCTTTCTTAAGCATCCCCAGCTCTTTTTCAATGCTTTCAAGTTCCCGCTGCAGTCTCGCGGCCCTTATCCCCTCATTAAGTGCAATCATCCGGCCTATTTCCGCCTCTGACTTTCCGGGATACATCTTCTGTAGCCCGTCTGCCTTGATGTTGACAGCTTTGGCGGCTTTCCTTATGATCTCCTCGTCTTCAGGAGAGTTGGCAGTAAACTTATAGACACCTCCTAATGTAGGAACTATTATATCTCTCTTCATTTACTTCTCCATCAACGAGATACACTTGTCAATATCCTTTATCATCCTTTCGATCCTCGACTTGGCTGCATCTCCGCTCCCCGTCGCCTCAAGGAATGCATTTTTCAGTTTCAAGTTATCTGTCAGTCTGTCTAACTCTATGATCTGCTTCCTGTATGTCTCGATTTCCTCTCTGCAGTGCCTGAGTTCATCTTCAAGATTCTGTCTAAGCTCTTTCTCCGCTTCATAAGCAGCGACAAGCCTCCCGACTTCTTTTCTGATATCTTCAAGCATACATTTCAGCTCTCTCGAAACTTACAGTGCGAAGGTAAGATTTTTTTACAATAAAAACAAAATCGGCCGGACAAATTTACTCTACCGATTTCATACCTTCCTCAATGGCGGCCTTATTCAGGGAGATCATACTGCTGTAGCGTGCAGGAATGGATTTGGCAAGCCCTTTCTCCACATTCTCAAGTGTGACAATCGGACGCAGCTTCAGGAAACCTCCGAGTACGGCCATATTGTATACTTTTGAGTTTCCGAGTTTCGCGGCAACTTCGATTGCATCTATTTTATGTATTTCAATGTCAGTGCGTTCCGGCGCGCGTGTGATACCGTTCGGGTCATACAGGAGCAGACCTCCGGGCTTTACGGTCTTTTCGAATTTGTCGAGAGACTGCTGGTTGAGCGCGATGACAGTGTCATACTTGGTTACTATAGGGGAGCCGATTTTCTTGTCACTCAGGATTACGCAGACGTTTGCGGTCCCACCTCTCATCTCAGGTCCGTAAGAAGGCATCCATGTCACTTCCATATCCTGCATTATGGCTGAGTAGGCGAGTATCTTGCCCATGGAAAGGACACCCTGTCCACCGAACCCGGCTATAATTATTTCTTCTTTCATTTTATTAAACCTTAAAATCAATGAATCTGTACTATTCCCGTATTCGGGATGTATTATTCCCCTTTGAGGACATCCTTTATGTCTCCTATCGGATATTTCTCGAACATGTGCTCGACCATCCATTTGTTTGCATCCACAGGGGACATTTTCCAGCCTGAATTGCAGGTGGAGACAATCTCCACGAATGAGAGCCCTATGCCTTTCTGGCTGTATTCAAATGCTTTGCGTATAGCGGCTTTGGCTTTTCTCGCTGCCGGTGCCGTATGGACAGACTGTCTGGTGATATAGGCCGTCCCGTCCAGATGAGCTATCATGTCAGCAATCACAAGCGGAAATCCGTTCAGCTTCGGGTCCCGTCCGTAAGGCGTGGTCGCTGTCTTCATCCCGATAAGGGTGGTAGGGGCCATCTGTCCACCGGTCATGCCGTATATTCCGTTGTTTATGAATATCACTACGATATTCTCCCCGCGCCCGCATGCGTGGATTATCTCTGCGGTACCGATGGATGCGAGGTCACCGTCACCCTGGTAAGTGAATACGTACTTCTCGGGGCACAGCCTTTTTGTGGCCGTAGCAAGGGCAGGTGCGCGTCCGTGTGCGGCTTCCTGCCAGTCTATGTCAATGTAGTTGTATGCAAAAACTGAACATCCTACCGGGCATATTCCGATTGTCTGGTCCTGGATGCCCATGTCTTCAATGACTTCTGCCACAAGCTTGTGCACTGTGCCGTGAGAGCAGCCAGGGCAATAGTGCATCACGTTTTCCGTGAGCAGCGCCGGTCTTCTGTAGATGATGTTTTCCGGCTTCTTTATTTCTTCTATGCTGATACTCATTGTGTTCGAAATATAAATTGTTACTCTGGGGCTTAAGCCAGCCCGTTGGCTTTTCTGAACTCCGCTACAATCTCTTCCGGAGTATAGATGTTACCTCCTTGCCTGCCATAGAAATATACAGGGCATGAGCCGTTTACTGCCAGACGTACATCGTCCACCATCTGTCCGAGGTTGAGCTCTACACTCATCATGCTCTTTACCTGCCTGCCAAGGCGGGCGATTTCATCTTTCGGGAACGGATACAGTGTGATAGGGCGCAGAAGTCCGGCCTTGACACCGTCAGCCCTGAGTTCGTCGACGACAGCTTCGCAGATACGGGAAGAGCACCCGAATGCCACGAATACATATTCCGCGTCTTCGGTCATGTATTCGCTGTATTTGACTTCTGTCTCTTCGATGATGTCATACTTGTTCTTGAGTTTCCTGTTGAATTTTTCCTGGATGTCGGCATCAAGAGAGAGTGATGTGATAATGTTTCTTTCGCGGGATGCCGTTTTGCCGGTTGTAGCCCACGGGGCAGCTTCAAGGATCTCCTCCGCGCTCCTGCGTGGCTTTACAGGATGCATCTCCACCTTTTCCATCATCTGTCCGATGATTCCGTCTGCAAGCACGACTACTGGATTGCGGTACTTGAATGCGAGCTCGAACCCCCAGTCCACGAAATCGTACATGTCCTGGGCAGAGGCCGGCGCGATCACGATGTTGTGGTAATCTCCGTGTCCGCCGCCTTTCACTATCTGGTTGTAGTCGCTCTGGCTGGGCTGTATGGTACCCAGTCCAGGGCCGCCCCTCATGACATCCACTACCACGCATGGGAGCTCTGCTCCGGCCATGTAGCTTATCCCTTCGCACATGAGGCTGACTCCGGGGCTGCTGGAGGATGTCATTACTTTCTTGCCGCAGCTTGCTCCTCCGTATACCATGTTGATGGATGATGTCTCGCTTTCAGCCTGGAGTACGACCATTCCTGTTGTCTCCCACGGCTTCTCTTTCATAAGAGTCTCCATCACCTCAGACTGTGGCGTAATAGGGTAGCCGAAATACCCGTCCACTCCGTTGCGTATTGCCGATATGGCAATCGCCTCGTTTCCTTTCATCAAAATTTTCTCTGCCATATCCAACTAGATTTTTACTCTGTAAACTGTAATTACCGAATCAGGGCAGACTATTGCGCAGCTTGAGCAGCCTATGCAGGCGTCCCCGACCATTTCGGCATAATGGTACCCCTTGCTGTTGACCATCTTTGAGAGCTCTATGCTCTTGGTCGGACAGTTGGCGACACACACTGAGCATCCTTTGCATTTCTGTGTGTCCACTTCTATTATTCCTTTAAATGCCATCTGTTAAAAATTTAGCGAAATTGTTATGTGTGCTTGAAAAGCGTTCAAATTTACAGAAATCTTATTTAAAACAGAAATCTTTTGTGCGGAACTTGTACGGTAAAAGATATGGCAGAAGCCCCGCAGTAATACGGATTCCATATTACTGCGGGGCTCTTGGTCGGGATGAGGCGACTCGAACGCCCGACCCCTACGTCCCGAACGTAGTGCGCTACCAACTGCGCTACATCCCGATTTTTCGTTTCTTTTTGACGATAACTTCGTCTGGTTTCGCTCGTCATCGGTCATTTGCAGGAGCAAACTCCCGTCTTCCTCGCTTACCTTCCTCGTTCTCGACAAAAATAAACTTCAAAAAGCTTTTTTTGCCGGAGAGGAATTTCGGCTTCATTGTCGTCATCGGTCATTTGCAGGAGCAAACTCCCGTCTTCCTCGCTTACCTTCCTCGTCCTCGACAAAAATAAACTTCAATTTTTTTTGCTTAAGTGAAAAAGAAGCTGCACCCGGAAGTGTCAGCTTCTTTCCAGCTATAAGAAAACCTTTAAAAGGCTGCTTCCTCTATGAAAGTTTATTGATGTAGAGTGCGATTCCGCTCTTGAGGTTGGCTGCCTTGTTCTTGTGGATCACACCTATTTTGGCGAGCTTGTCAATCATTGAATACACCTTTGGAGCACTAGCTTCTGCTGCGCTTTTGTCAGTAGTGTTTCTGAGAGCGCGGATCGCGTTTCTTGTAGTCTTTGCATAATACCTGTTATGCAATCTGCGTCTTTCGCTTTGGCGAGTACGCTTGTCTGCTGATGCGTGATTTGCCATTTTAATCTTTTTTTTATTTTTTCTTGTAGTGGGTAGGGGAATCGAACCCCTATTGCAAGAATGAAAATCTTGAGTACTAACCGTTATACGAACCCACCGGAATCCCCTTCTTTCTCAAAGGGACTGCAAAGGTATATAATATTTTTTATCGTGCAAAATATTTTTGCTATTTTGTTTCCTCGTCCTGCCACTCGAATGAGTACAGGAGCGATTCCACCTGCCGCATGTAATGGCGTTTTTCGTATTTTGCGGCATAGACGAAAGCCTCCATTACTATTATGTCCTTGCCGTCCCGGCTGTAGAATGCATGAGAGACGAACGGACCGCCCATGAAATCATTGTGGACTTCCCAGAGCCCGCGCATCTGCGCAAATTCCCTTCCCTTGTATTTGATGTACTGGACATCAGGGGTGATGGCTGGGCTTATGGTCATATATGTGTTTTCAAACATCCCCGGCACATTTGCCTTCATGAACTCGTCGCTTTCTGTCATCAGGTTCTCCAGCGTGAAGTCTTCGGATGTGCCTTTTGCCGGGAACTTGAATATGAGGATGCCCTGGGTGGTATACTGTGTGTCATAGCTTATCCACAGGAAATTCTCCGCCTGTTTCTTGAGCCTGTATCCGCCCGGCAGATGCAGGATGCCGCCGGTAAGTCCCTTGACTGCAGGCCGGAGGGATACTTCCTCGTACTGAATCGAGTTGCTTATCACTCTGTCCCGCTCTGCCTGCTCGAGAGTGCTGAGGATTTTTTCACTGTTGTCTTTGATAAGCTGCAGCGCGGTTTGGCTGTCCGGGGCGTTGACACCGATGAAGCACTGCGGGCTTGACCATATGTCTGTCTTGAAGATGACCCCCGGCTTTGTCACTCCGCTGTCGACATTCACCATGAATATGTTCCTGTGTATCTGGAAAATATCTGTAAAAGCACCCGGTGTGATATTTATCAGGGTGTAGAGAGGCTCTTTCTGAGGAAGGTACGGACAGTCACTGGCAAGAAGGTCCCTGAGTTCGTTCCCCACTTCCCCTTCCCAGTGTTCTTTGTTGATGACGACCAGCACTTCCCCGGCTTTGCCGCTGATGCTCGGGAGAAGGGGTTTCCTGTCCTGGTTTTTACATGACGAGGCTGTCAGAAACGTTGCAATGACTGTCAGCCATAATGCTATCTTTCTCATAACTACGTAGTTTAATTCTTCAAACTTACATAAAAATTTTCATTTTCCTGCCTTGCTGAACTTTTTTTATTTCATCAGCCTGCCTATGTCATTGCCGAAGGCAAGTATCATCAGTCCGAAGAGAAGGATCATTCCTACTATCTGGGCCCCTTCGAGGAATTTTTCCCCCGGTTTCCTTCCGGTGACCATTTCATAGAGTGTGAATACGATGTGGCCTCCGTCCAGTGCTGGAATGGGCAGCAGGTTCATGACCCCCAGCATTATCGAGAGAAGAGCCACGATGTTTATGAACCTGTACCAGTCCCAGCTGGCAGGGAAAATCTGCCCCATGGCTATGAAACTGCCCACGGACTTATATGCTTCCGTGCTCGGCGTGAACACCAGCTTCAGGTCACGTACATACCCTCCTATGGTGGAGAATGTGAGCTTGAATCCGGCAGGGACAGCCTCAAGCAGAGAGTACTTCTTTGTCTTTATCCCCGGGATCTGCGTATATATCCCCAGCAGACCTGATGTGTCCACCTGGAGCTTCATGTCCACGGTGTCCTTCCCTCGGACTACTGTTGCGGTGACCGACTCTCCGGCACGCTCTTCCAGCAGGGGGCGGGACTCCTGAAGATATTTGACATGCTGCCCGTCAATTGAAACTATCCTGTCTCCTTTGAGAAGGCCTGACGCGCTGTTGGGCGAGGCTGGGGGGATTGTGTCTATCACGAACGGGACGGCCATGCTGAACATCCCCGGGGTGTTCAGCACCTCTCCTATCATATTCTGGTCAATGTAGATGTCCAGGGTGTCTTCTCCCCGCAGCACAGTGGCCTTGTGGGCTGTCCTCCGGGCCATGTCGATCTGGAGCATCTCGAACCTTTCCGGTGTATAGTCGTCGAATTTCAGGATGCGGTCCCCGTTGCGGAATCCCATCTCGTAGGCAAGTCCGTTGACATATATGCTGTTGTCCGAATTGCTTATATATGTCTCTCCCCATCCTGCCACGATACCTATATATAGTATGATGGCGAATATGAAATTGAACAGTACGCCTCCGGCCATCACCAGCAGTCTCTGCCATGCCGGCTTGCTCCTGAATTCCCATGGCTGGGGAGGCTTCTTCATGGCCTCAGTATCCAGTGATTCGTCTATCATGCCGGCTATCTTGCAGTAGCCTCCGAGCGGAAGCCATCCTATCCCGTACTCTGTGTCGGAATTCTTCGGCTTGAACCTGAAGATGGCGAATCCTGCATCGAAAAACAGATAGAATTTCTCGACTTTTATCCGGAACAGCTTGGCGAAGAAGAAGTGGCCGAGTTCATGGATTATTATCAGGATTGAAAGTGCAAGCAGGACTTGCAGTATTTTCATCAGTACTATCATTTTCTCCTGTCGTTTTTTTATGGGTTAGCGGGCTGCTCCGGATGCGCGCCCTTTTATCTTTTCCTCGGCAAGCCTGTAGGAAGAGCTGTCTGTCTCGAAGATGTCTTCCAGGGACGGCTCCTGTATGAAGGACGCGTCTTCCATGCACTCTGAAATGATGTCGCTTATATCGTAGAACCTGATTTCATCCCTCAGGTATGCAGCCACGGCGGCTTCGTTGGCTGCGTTCATTATGCATGGCATGTTGCCTCCTTTCTCAAGCGCCCTGTACGCGAGCCCCAGGGCCGGGAATTTCTCAGGCTCCGGAGGGAAGAATGTCATGCTGCCCAGCTGCGCGAAGTCCAGCTTCCTTCCGGACAGGGGAAGCCTTTCCGGAAAACTGAACGCATACTGTATCGGCTCCCTCATGTCGGGATGCCCCAGCTGTGCGATGACGGCCCCGTCCGCAAACTCTACCATGGAATGGATTACGGACTGCGGATGCACTACCACATTGATCCTGTCAGGCAGTACGTCAAACAGCCACCTGGCCTCTATGACTTCAAGTCCTTTGTTCATCATTGTGGCGGAGTCTATCGTTATCTTGCTGCCCATGTGCCATCTGGGGTGCTTCAGTGCCTGCTCCTTGGTGGCCATGGATATCTGTTCCTTGTCCCATGTCCTGAAAGGCCCGCCGGAGGCTGTGAGGTGGATTTTCTCTACATTCGCCCCGTGTGAACCCTGCAGGCACTGGAATATGGCGGAGTGCTCGGAGTCCACAGGGAGTATCCGGGCCCCGTGCCTGCGTGCGAGCTCCATCACTATGCTCCCTGCCGCCACGAGGGTCTCCTTGTTTGCAAGCGCGATTGTCTTTCCTGCTTTTACCGCCGCCACTGTGGACCTGAGGCCGCTGAAACCTACCATTGATGTGAGCACGATGTCGATTTCCGGGCCTGAGACAAGTCCGCACACCGCATCCATTCCGCTGTGGACTGCTGTCCCGCTGCCCTTGAGGGCTTCAGACACTCTGCCGAAGTGCACGGGATTGCATATGACGGCATTCCTCGGCTTGAACTCCATGGCCTGCGAGCAGAGGGCCTCCCAGCTGTTGTTCGCGGCTATGAGCACGGCCTCGAATCTGTCGGGATGCTGCCGTATGACATCAAGAGCCTGTTTCCCGATGGACCCTGTAGATCCCAGTATGGCTATTCTTCTTTTCCTTGCGGATTCCTTTCCCATAAGTCAGAAATTGATATATTTTGTGGGGTCTGCCGCCTCACCTTTGTACCAGAGCTCGAAGTGCAGGTGGTCGCCTGTGCTCAGGGACCCCGTGCTTCCGACAAGGGCTATCGGGCTCCCTGCCGTGACTTTGTCGCCTGTCTTCTTGAGAAGCTTCTGGTTGTGTTTGTATATGGTCACAATGTCATTGCTGTGCTGGAGCTGGATGGTGTATCCTGCTTCATCGTTCCATCCGGCGAAAATCACAGTCCCGTCAAGCGCCGCCTTCACTACAGAGTTGGCGGGGGCCGTGATGTCTATATATGGATGGACAAGTGCATCGTATCCCTGGGAGATGACACCTTTCAGAGGGGTGAAGAAGTGCATCCCTTCTATAGGGAGCTTCCTGTCTTTCTGCCCTGTCAGCCCGAACTGCTCGGCTTCCTTGACCTGCTCTCTCAGGATTGAGTCCTGCTTCTGCGCAAGGTCTGTGTCTGTATCTGCCATGGAGACGGACCTGCCCAGGCTGATCAGGCTGTCTATCCGCATGGGCTCTTCCCCGGAGATCACTTTTCGGAGGTTGGTGGCGTAGATTTCCCAGACCTTCATCTTTTCCTCCAGAGAGTCTGCAAGGATGGCGTTCTGTATGGCGGCGCGCTTCGTGTGGGCGTCCGGGTATCCCGGGATGAATGTGCGCACCGGAGTGAAGGCTATCACGGAATATATCGCGGCTGCAGCGCATACGCATACTGTGATTACAGACACCAGGAAATTCAGCCTGGTGAAACGTATGCTCCATAACTGCTTGTGGGTCTGGTCATCCACAAGAGTGAGCCTGAATTTGCTTACTTTTGTATCTTTATTTTGTCGTGACATACTTAAGTGTTACCTTTGTACCCGGCTATGGACAGGATTATAGGCATAGATTACGGAAGGAAGAGAGTCGGGGTCGCCGTCAGCGACCCTCTCGGCATCTTCGCGTCCGCGCTGGATACAGTACAGTCTGCAAAGATAATAGATTATCTCAAATCTTTCTCTGAAAAAGAGAACATATCCCGCTTTGTCGTCGGCTATCCTGTGAACATGGACAATACTCCGTCCGAGGCCGCCAGGGATGTGGATGCCTTCCTCACGCGCCTTTCAAAGGCCTTCCCGGGGATTCCGGTGGAAAAAGAGGACGAGAGATTCACTTCCGTGCTGGCGCACAGAGCCATGATAGACGGAGGGATGAAAGCCGGGGACAGGAGGGACAAAGGTGCTGTGGACAAGATAAGTGCAGCCATAATCCTGCAGAGCTATATGGACAGGATGTCAGGCGGCATGCCTTTTGCTGATGCGCCGACGTTTGTGCCTGATTCACTGTCAGATAAAGTGACCAGGAAAAGAAGGAAATAATCATAAGGAGCAATTGCGATGAATACATTACCGATTTATCTATATGGAGCGGAAGTCTTGAGGGAACATGCAAAGGAGGCTGATATCACTGACCGGGAGCATCTGTCTGAGCTCGTGGGTCAGATGAAGGAGACACTTAAGAGCGCGGACGGCTGCGGACTGGCAGCCCCTCAGGTCGGGGTGTCGGAGAGGGTGCTGATAGTGGACGGGACTGTCGTGTCAGACGTGTATGACTACCTTAAGGATTTCAGGAGGACAATGATCAATCCGGTCCTGCTGGAGGAAAGTCCGGAACAGAGCACATATTCGGAAGGGTGCCTCAGTGTCCCCGGGGTATATGCGGATGTGAAGAGACCTTCGAAAATCAAGGTCGAGTATTATAACGAGGCCTTCGAGAAGGTCACTGAGGAGTTTGACAAGTTCGCCTGCAGGATGATCCAGCACGAGATGGACCATCTGGACGGCAACCTTTTCGTGGACAGGGTCGCTCCGATAAGGCGCAAGATGATCACCAAGAAGCTGCAGAATATTGCGAAAGGCCGCATAACTGCACGATATAAAACCAGACAGTGACATTAATCTTATGGGAGCATTTCACGCTTATGACATCCGCGGGGTCTACAATGTGGACTTCGACAGGGAGACGGCCTACAAGGTAGGGTATTTCATCCCGGAGCTTCTCGGAACGGACAAGGTCCTGGTAGGCCGGGACTGCCGCGTATCTTCAGACGAGATACACGATTATCTGATCCGGGGAATAGCGGACGCGGGGGCTGATGTTTATGACCTGGGCCTCGCCACCACCCCGATGGTGTACTTCGGGACTGCCGAATACGGGTTCAAGGCATCGGTCCAGATTACAGCCTCGCACAATCCGGCACAGTACAACGGGATGAAAGTCTCCAGGGAGAATGCGCTTCCTGTGGGGCTGGACAACGGTCTGGGACAGATCCGTGACTGGATAGACGCCGGCAGGCCATGCCCTGCAGCCGGGAAGAAAGGTCAGGTGCATGCAATGGACATTCACAAGGCCTATCTGGATTTCCTTTTGAAATTCAGGCAGGACTGGTCGTCGCTGAAAATAGCCATGGATGTATCCAACGGCATGGCATGCCTCTATGTGAAAGAGATTTTCGGGGATGCACCTTCATATATATACGATACTATGGACGGACGGTTCCCCAACCATGAGCCGAATCCTCTTGTCCCTGAAAATGTGGCTGCACTGAAGGAGCTTGTCCTCAGGACAGGGGCGGATGTCGGGGTGATATATGACGGGGACGCCGACCGGGTGATGTTCGTGGACGAGAACGGCAGATTCATTTCGCCGGATCTCATGATAGCTGTTCTGGGACACTGGTTCCTTGAGGAGAAAGGAGAAAAAGGTATTGTGCTGCAGGATATTAGAAGTTCCAAGGCTGTAGGGGAATACCTTAGGCCTATGGGGGCGGAGATGGAGACATGGAAAGTCGGCAGGGCATTTGCCGCCAGGAAGCTGCGTGAGATTGACGGAGTGTACGGAGGCGAGCTGGCCGGCCATTATTATTTCAGGGATTTCTTCTATTCGGACAGCGGTCTGCTGGCTTCCATCCTTATCCTTAACGTAATAGCAGGGATGAAGAGCAAAGGGATATCTCTTTCCGGCCTGATCTCAAGGATAGAGAAATACCAGAATTCCGGAGAGATCAATTTCCGTATCGGGGACAAGCGCGGTGCAATGGATGCGGTAAGGGACTATTTCATGGGGAGCGAAAAGGCGACTGCATATATGGATTTTGACGGCTACAGGGTGGAATTCCCGGACTGGTGGTTCAACATCAGGCCGTCAAATACGGAGCCTTATCTGAGGTTCATCTGCGAGGCCTCATCGAGGGAGCTGCTTGACAGTAAAGTGTCTGCCGTGCGCAGGATTCTTTCTGAAAAATTCGGGGCCGAATGAAGGTTTATCCGGAGTGGCCCCGTGATATTTACGGATTCCGGTCATAAATGGTAAAATATTGGTTTTTAAAACATAAATTCGTCGAACCGACGTTAAAATAAATTTGCTATGAGAACAATTAAGACAATCATTACCGTTGCCGCTGCATTCGTGGCGGGCGGTTTTATTGCCTGTGCGGATACAGGGGAAAAGCATGATGGTGTAACTGTCCTTACAGAGGAGCAGTACAAGAGCGGAGTAGAGGACTTTTCCACCAGCGGATGGGAATATCTGGGAGACACTCCTGCGATAGTGGACTTTTATGCGGACTGGTGCGGCCCCTGCCGCAAGCTGGCCCCGATAATGGATGAACTTGCGGCAGAGTATGCCGGCAAGGTGAGGTTCTACAAGGTGAACGTGGACAATGCGAAGGCGCTTTCGGCGGCTTACGGCATACGGTCGATACCGTCTGTCCTTTTCATTCCTGCCGACGGCGGCGAGCCTCAGATGAATGTGGGGCTTATGAGCAAGGAGGAATTCAGGAAGAAGATAGACGGACTTCTGTGACGTCTGCCCGGCTGTGTCCGGTGTGCATATAAAGAGACAGGGTGTCCCGGGTCATTGCCGGGGCACCCTGTTCAAGTCTTCCGCAGGGGAGGTTATTTCTTGAAATAACGGTTGTAAAGACCCTGGAAGCCTGCACCGTGGCGGGCCTCATCCTTGCACATCTCGTGTACTGTGTCGTGGATGGCGTCGAGGTTCTGGGCTTTTGCCAGTTTGGCAATGCGGAGCTTGTCCTCGCATGCGCCTGCCTCTGCTTCGATCCTCTTCTCGAGGTTGGTCTTGGTGTCCCATACGACTTCGCCAAGAAGCTCTGCAAACCTTGATGCATGGTCAGCCTCTTCAAAAGCATATCTCTTGAATGCCTCTGCGATCTCAGGATATCCTTCCCTGTCTGCCTGGCGGCTCATCGCCAGATACATGCCGACTTCTGAACATTCGCCGCTGAAATGAGCCTTGAGCCCTTCCAGGATCTCCGGATCCACTCCTTTCGCTACACCGAGCCTGTGCTCGTCTGCCCAGGACTTTGCGCCTTCGGTCTCTACTACTTCAACGAACTTGTCCGCTTTCGCATGGCAGAGCGGGCATTCTGCAGGTGGATTCTCGCCCTCATATACGTATCCGCACACGAGGCATCTGAATTTCTTTTTCATGTTATTGTCTCCTTATAATTGTTGTTTACCCAAAAAGGTCGTTATTTTGAATAATTCAAATTTAAATCTATGGCAAAGGTAGTCAAATTTCCAGATTCGCCAAAAATTTGTGTTGAAAAAGTCAGGACAGTTTCCTAAATTTGTAAGGATATGCAGAGCAGATGCATATTCCGGGCCGTGGTATTTCCATTCCTGTTTTTTTTCACCTGCAAATACTTTATCGGATGCTTATTACTCTGTTTATACTGATTCTTGCGTCAGTTTTTTTCGTGTCGGGCAAAGTCAGGTCTGACATTGTGGCATTGTGCTCTCTTATCGCCTTGATGGTGACAGGGGTGCTCACACCGGAGGAGGCTCTTTCCGGCTTCTCGAACAATGTCGTGATCATGATGATAGGTCTTTTTGTCGTCGGCGGGGCCATTTTCCAGACAGGTCTGGCCAAGATGATAAGTTCCCGTATACTGAAGCTGGCCGGCAACAGCGAGATCAGGCTCTTCCTCCTGGTGATGATAGCCACTTCTGCGATAGGTGCATTCGTGAGCAATACCGGGACTGTCGCCCTTATGCTCCCGATTGTGGTGAGCATGGCCCACAACGCAGGCATAAATTCTTCCAGGCTGCTGATGCCTCTCGCTTTCGCCAGCAGCATGGGCGGGATGATGACGCTTATCGGTACGCCGCCGAACCTTATAATAAATGACACATTGACAGGTGCCGGATACGGGCCCCTGTCTTTCTTTTCCTTCACGCCTGTGGGGATAATATGCGTAGTTACCGGCATACTTGTACTCCTCCCGCTTACGAAATGGTTTCTCGGGAAGACGGAGAAACAGGATATGAAGGCTTCCTCAGGAAAGACTCTCGGACAGCTTGCCAAAGAATACGGGCTGTCAAGCAACCTGTTCAGGCTCAGGGCTCAGCATGGATCCAAAGCTACCGGGAAGACAATCATAGAGCTGGACGTGCGCAAGATATATAAGATCAATGTCCTGGAAATCCGCAGGGTGGAGGCTGCGCAGCACCGTTTTCTGAAGACTGTCACGCAGAAGCTCGCCTCGGCCGATACCGTGATACGGAACGGGGATATCCTGTACGTGACAGGTGATGTGGAATCGGTGAACCGGTTTGCCGAGGATACCGGCCTTGAGCTGCTTGACGAGCACGCGTCAGAGATGACCACAAGGAACGGCAAGTCGCTTGCATTCTATGATATAGGTATAGCGGAAATCCTCCTGACCCCTTCTTCCAGGATTGTCAACCAGACTGTGAAGGAGGCGGGGTTCAGGGACAAGTTCAATGTGAATGTGCTCGGGATAAGGCGCAGGAAGGAGTATATCCTTCATGACCTGGGGCAGGAGGTCATACACAACGGGGACGTGCTTCTGGTCCAGGGTGCATGGGGTGACATAGCGCGTCTCGGGAAGGATGACTCCGAATGGGTGGTGCTTGGGGAGCCTCTTGAGCAGGCCAGGAAAGTGACTCTGGACTATAAGGCCCCTGTCGCGGCGGTCATTATGATAGCCATGGTGGCGATGATGGTATTTAATTTCATCCCTGTGGCCCCTGTCACTGCTGTGATGATCGCGGCCATGCTTATGGTGCTGACGGGATGCTTCCGGAATGTGGAGGCCGCATACAAGACAATCAACTGGGAGACAATCGTCCTTTTTGCCGCCATGCTTCCAATGTCTCTTGCGCTGGAGAAGACAGGTGTCTCGGATTATATAGCCGGAGCGATGGCCGGAGGGCTCGGTTCTCATGGCCCGATGCTTCTTATGGCCGGTGTGTATTTCGCCACGTCGCTGATGACCATGTTCATAAGCAATACTGTCACTGCGGTGCTTATGGCGCCTATCGCGCTGCAGAGCGCCATGCAGATAGGGGTGAGTCCCGTGCCTTTCCTGTTTGCGGTGACTGTGGCCGCCAGCATGTGTTTCGCCTCTCCTTTCTCCACCCCGCCCAACGCCCTTGTCATGAGGGCGGGGCAGTACACTTTCATGGATTATGTGAAAGTGGGGCTTCCTCTTCAGCTGATCATGGGTGTGGTGATGGTGCTTGTGCTCCCGCTGCTCTTCCCGTTCTGATTGCAGAGTTATTGATAAGATGAAAAAGTTGTTCTGAAGTTTGTCTATGGTTCCTTTTCTAAAGCAGGTCGCTTGCCATTATTTCCCGTTCGGCGGCCGGGAGTACTGTTTTATTTTCCCGAACCGGCGGTCGATGGCGTTTTTCAGGAAATACCTTTCCGAGGTGGTGGCTGAAAAGTCCGGAGTGCCTGTCGTCGCCCCGGAAATGTTCACAATAAATGATTTTTTCATAAGAGTACACGGGGGCAAGACTGCAGACAGGGTTATGTTGCTCCTGGAACTTTACGGGTGTTACCGGGAGCTTAACCCCAAGGCGGAAAGCCTGGATGAATTCATATTCTGGGGAGATGTGATACTCGGTGATTTCAACGATGTGGACAAGTATCTGGCCGATCCGTCCCGTCTGTATGCCAACGTGGCCGATTTCAAGTCCATCCAGGACACGTTCGAGTATCTGACTCCGGTGCAGCGTGAGGCGATAATGAATTTCGTGAGGCATTTCAATGACCGGAGCGGAAGGCTTACTGTAGATCCGGGGGCAGGTGACCCTGATGTGAAAGAGAGGTTCCTGCAGATATGGAATATCCTCTATCCTCTGTATCTCAAGTTCAGGGAAAGGCTTGACAGCAAAGGGCTTTCTTATGAAGGGATGGTGTACAGGGCGCTGGCGGACCGTCTTCATGAAGAGTCTGTGGGGGATATCCTGCATGCTGTCTTCCACAGGGATATGAAATATGTGTTCGTCGGGCTGAATGCTCTGAACGAGTGCGAGAAGGCTGTGATGCGCAGGATGCGGGATGCCGCTCTGGCGGAATTCTGCTGGGATTATTCCGGGGACATGATACGTGACCCGAAGAACAAGTCTTCGTATTTCATGGCCGGCAATGTGAAGGAGTTCCCCCAGAGTTTCGAGGTGGATCCCGATGGGGTCAGGATCCCTGTTTTCAATATCATAAGTGTGCCTTCATCAGTAGGACAGGTCAAGCAGGTCCCTTCCGTGCTGCAGGAGATCGCCGACAGCCGGACAGGTGGAGACTTGTCGAAGGTCGGACTGCTGGACACCCCGGACGGAGTGGGGGCCGCAGACTGCGCCCTGGTCCTTCCGGACGAGTCCCTGCTGATGCCGCTGCTCAACACTGTGCCTCCTGAGATCCCGGAGGTCAATGTGACTATGGGGTATCCGATGCAGTCAAGTGCTTTCTACGGCATGATGTCCGGAATCTCTTCCCTGCAGATCCACATGCGCAGGCGGAAAGACGGGTGGAGCTTCTATTACAGGCAGGTGTGGGGCCTTTTCTCCAACAGCATATTCAGGAAGGCGATGGGGGAGAGCGGGGAGGCCATAGCCAGGGCTGTCAAAGAAGGGGCAAAACTTTATGTCCCGGAGTCAGACCTGAAAGGGTGCCCTCTCTTCGATGCCGTGTTCCGGCCGGTGGCTGTGGACCAGAAACTCGCTTCAGCCGGGACGGTTACGGCCTTTGCGGAATACCAGATGGATATCATAAGCCTGGTGGCCCCCGTGCTCCGGGACGACATCGACCTGTGTGCGGAGCTTGACTTTGCAAGGGAGTATTACAGGTGTGTGTCACGGCTCAAGGACATGAGGCTGGAGATCCAGCCGCTGACATATATAAGGATACTTGAGCAGCTTCTGGGCGCGGTCTCTGTCCCTTTCAATGGGGAGCCGCTCAAAGGTCTGCAGATCATGGGGCCTCTTGAGACAAGGGCTCTGGATTTCACGAATCTTGTGATTTTATCTGCGAACGAGGGGATTTTCCCGCGCCGAAGTGTGAGTTCTTCATTTATCCCTCCGGAGCTTCGTAAAGGCTTCGGACTTCCTACATACGAATACCAGGATGCCGTATGGGCATATTATTTCTACCGTATGATCACAAGGGCCGAGAATGTGTGGCTCCTGTATGATTCCAGGACTGAGGGCATGAAGACGGGGGAGGAAAGCAGGTATATCAAGCAGCTGGAATACCATTTCAGGCTTCCGTTGAGGCGCTACGCCGCCGACTCCAAGGCACGGGCGGTGATTTCCGGGGATGAGATCCAGAAGACAGCCGAGGATATAAGGGCGATAAAGAGGAAGGAGCTGTCGGCTTCTTCTGTGCAGAATTATATCGCCTGTCCGGCCAAGTTCTACTATTCCGTAGTAAAGGGCCTTTCTCCGGAAGAGGAGGTGCCGGAATCCATGGACGCCGCCATGATAGGCAACATATATCACGGAGTCATGCAGGCGATATATCAGGGCGATGCCGCCATGAAGCCGGATTTTATCCCGGACAGCCGCCGCGGGTGGATGAAAGGGGCACTGGAATACGTGTCAAGGGACTATATAAGAGGGTGGATGAAGCGTGAGCCCGAGATAAAGGCTAAGGTCAGGGCCCTGATGACGGAGCAGATCCGGGACCAGGAGATTTCCGGACGCAACCTTGTGATAGAGGACGTGATAGTGAAATATGTCCTGAAGACTCTCGAAAGGGACCTGGAGATACTGGAGGAATCAGGGGCGGATGTCTTCCGTATAGAGGGGCTGGAGAAAGAGCTGAAGGCAAGCGTGGCGGGATTCCGCTTCAAGGGCTATATCGACAGACTGGACAGCATCACAGGAGACAGGATCCGCGTGGTGGACTACAAGACCGGCAAGGTCAAGCCGGAGGACCTGGAGCTTTCCGGAATCGAAGGGGAGAAGGCTGCTGCCGCAGTGTTCGGTGACGGCCCGTTCAGGAGCAAGCCCAAGATAGCATTCCAGCTGTTCATATATGACATGCTCCTCAGGGAGAACGGCCTTGACAGGGACAGGACAATCTGCGATTCCGTGTATTCCACAGCGAAGCTTTTTACGGAACCTCCTGTGACAGTGGATCTGGGCGAATCATTTTACGGGCTCATGAAAGAAGGCCTGGAGAAGCTGCTCTCGGAGATGGAGGACCTGTCTGTTCCGTTCCGCAGGACTGAGGATTCCGATGTGTGCGCTTACTGTGATTTCAGGATAATTTGTGGACGTTGACTATGATAGAGATAATGAAAGCATCGGCAGGTTCCGGGAAGACCTTCAACCTTGCCAGGAAATACATAACTCTCCTGTTCCAGAAACAGGACAGGTATGCCTACAGGCATATTCTCGCAGTGACTTTTACCAACAAGGCTACTGACGAGATGAAGCGTCGCATCCTGAAAGAGCTGTACGTGCTTGCAAGCTCTCCGGAGAAATCCGGATATCTCAAGTATTTCATGCTGGAGGGGCTCCCGGCAGATGCGCATAATGGCATTGATGAAGAGGACCTGGTGAAAGAGCTCCCGGGAAAGCCGGGGCGGAAGATCACCCTGGAGTCGCTCTCCGACAGTGCGGAGACTGTTTTGTGCAACATCCTCCATGATTACAGCGCCTTCTCCGTGAGCACTATCGACAGGTTCTTCCAGCAGACCCTCAAGGCTTTTTCCAGGGAGATAGGCCAGTTTGCCTCATATCAGGTCGAGCTGGACAAGGATTCTCTCGTGGCAGAGAGCGTGGACCGGGTCCTGGATGCACTTACTGAATCGGACAAGGGCCTGCTGAAATGGCTGACTGAAAGTGTGATGGAACAGATTGAGACAGCCGGGCGCTACAGTCTTGAAAGCGGTCTTGTATCCATGGCCTCGAGGCTGAAGTCCGACGAGCACAGGGCCATGGTGGAGGAACTCGGGCTGGATGAGGCGTCCGTATACTCAAAAGAGAACCTTTCTTCCATAAGGAAGGCGTGCTCGCAGGTCATATGCGGGTTCACCGACTCGGTGAAGAATGCAGCCTTGTCTGCCCTGAAGATCCTTCATGACGCATCTGTAGACCCGGCGTACTCGAACCGCGGATTCATGAAGGCCCTGACATACTATGGCGAAGTGAAGCACAGCACCCAGATACAGGCTCCCTCGGAGAGTTTCATGGCCAAGGCCCCGGATCATACTCAGTGGTTCTCCAAGGCCAACGCGAAGAAATACCTCCAGGATGTCTATCCTTTCCTGGAGGCTCCTTTGGAAGAGCTGTGTGCGCTGTTCGGGACTCCGTTCAAGGTCTACAATACGGCGTGGATCCTGCGCAGCCAGCTGTACAGTCTTGGGATAGCCGGGGAGCTCTACCGGGAGTTCAATGCCCTCATGAAAGAGAAGAATGTCCTGAGCATCGATGATTCCAACACCATTCTCAAAGACATAATCGACGGCAGCGACGCCCCTTTTATCTATGAGAAGACAGGGGTGAGGTTCGAGAATTTCCTCCTGGACGAATTCCAGGATACGGCAAGGATTCAGTGGGAGAACCTACGGCCTCTTTTGCACAACAGCGAAGCGCAAGGGTTCGGCAGTCTCATAGTCGGGGATGTCAAGCAGAGCATATACCGCTGGCGCGGTTCAGACTGGAATCTTTTCCATAAAGAGCTCCAGCAGGAGTTCGGGCACTGCAGGAATACTGACCTGGACACCAATTTCAGAAGCCTCGGCGGCATAGTCAGCTTCAACAACACTTTCTTCCCTCTTGCCGCCGCCCTTCTGGACAGCCAGTACGAGGAAGCCTGGAAGGAAAGTGACGGAGAGACGATTTCGTCAATTTATGGCGGAGTGGTGCAGAAGGCCGTGCGCTCCGGTCCGGAAAAAGGTTCCGTAGACTTGATTTTCTGCGAGAAAGACAAGGAAAACAGTCAGGTGCTTGAAGTGATAAGGGAGTTGCACGGGAAAGGCATAAGCTATGGAGATATGGCAGTCCTGGTGAGGAACAACAGTTCAGGAGCGGAAGTGGCGAAGTATCTTATTGATAATGATATAGATGTGCTTACCGATGACTCTCTGAAAGTGAAGTCGTCCGTGACCGTAAGGAGGATAGTGTCACTTATGTCCTATACGGACAACCCGGACGATACTGTCAGCAGTTATCTTGCACGCAAACTTGACATACGCATACTTGGGGATTACCATTCCATGGTCGACCTGTGCGAGTCCATTGCCAGGAAAGTAAAGACAGCGGACCAGGAGGCGTTTGACAACGAGATACTGTACATCCAGTCATTTATGGACTATGTGCAGGATTACGTGTCTGTGAACGGGAATGACCTGCACGGATTCCTCAGGGCATGGGATGAGGCAGACCCCAGCATATGCTCTCCTGCAGTGTCTGACGCCGTGCGCATAATGTCTGTCCACAAGTCCAAGGGGCTGGATTTCCCGTATGTCATTTTCCCGTATGCTGAGAATGTCACGCTGTTCAAGGACGGCAACCACTGGTGCTCCCCTGACCTGGAGGGTACGCCTATGGAAGGGAAAGCGGAGGGGCTGTTTGATGTAAGGCTGTCATCGGGAAGTGTATCCACTCTCTTTGCCGGGGATTATCTGAAAGAGCTGAAACTCCAGTATGTGGATAACCTGAATACTGTTTATGTGGCTCTTACGCGTGCTTCTGAAGGCATGGTCATCATCGGGAAATCACCCTCCGGGGCATTCCTGAAGAAGGTGGAAGGGGACGGGGATATCCGGTTCTCGGATTTCTCCCAGATATTCTGGTGGTTTGCCGGGCAGGCTGCAGGGCCAACGGGAGCTGGTGACGGCGCTTCATCCATAAGGATGCTCAGGGATGATTCCGTGGACGGACAGACAAGATTCTCTTACGGCGAGATTATGCCACCGGGGAACCCGGAAGTGAAAGCCGGGGCATCGCCCCGAAAATCCGGCTACCCTTCATGGCCGCTCAATGCCGGGGCGTCATGCGGTGAGGAAGAGGGAGCGCCGGACAGTCCTCCAGGGGAAAGGGGACGGCTGAAACTCAGTCCTGACGCATACGATTTCTTTTCCTCGGAAGGCAAGACCGGCGCGGGGGCTTCCATGAGGATAAAAGGGATAGTCCTTCATGATATACTGTCCAGAGTGACAGTGCCTTCCGACCTGGGACGGTCGGTAGAGAAGGCTGTCTTTGACGGGGATCTGGGGCATGGTGAAGCTGACAGTGTCCTGGAGCTTCTTTCCGCGAGGATTGCAGGGGCGCGAGGCAGAGGCTGGTTCCCCGATGACCCGTCCGGTGTAAGCACCGAGGTCACGCTGATAGACAGCGACGGCAGACTGTACCGTCCTGACAGGGTGGTAATCGACGGCGGGAGTGTCAGTATAGTGGACTATAAGTTCGGAGAACATGACCCGAAATACGGACGCCAGATCGCAAAGTACGCTGACATTTACCGCAGGATGGGATACAGGTCTGTGACAGCTTCATTGTGGTATGTGATGACGGACCAGGTGGAATGATAGGGAAAAATTAGTATCTTTGCAAATTGCCTTGATGCGGCAGGCTGCATCCGGGAAAGTTTTATAGAAAAGTCAATATATATGGATAAGGAAATGGAGAATACAGGCCTGGACTACAACACTCAGAGAGAAAAGTTGAGGATGCCTGAGTACGGACGCAACGTACAGAAGATGATCGAATATGTGAAGTCCTTGCCGGACAAGGAGAAAAGGGACGAGCAGGCAAAAGCAGTAGTCAAGGTCATGGAGACGCTCAACACTCAGGTCCATCTGCAGGAGAACTGGGAGCAGAAGCTATGGGACCACCTTTATGCGATTTCGGGGTTCGACATAGACATTGATTCGCCTTACCCTGCGCCAGAGCCGGAGAAATATACTTCAAAGCCTATGGCTGTGCCGGTGAAGAAAAAGCCTGTAAAGGCTACTCATTACGGACGGAACATCGAAGGGATTATCGACTTGATAGCCACACGCCCGGACGGGGAGACAAAGACTGCGATGATTCGCTCCCTGGCCATTTACATGAGGCAGCAGTATCTTATCTGGAACAAGGACAGTGTGGCGGACGAGACCATCTTCCAGGATATCGAGAAGCTTTCGGACTACAGGATAAAGGTGCCTGAAGGGCTCCAGCTGACAAAGATAGCTTCCAATGCTGTCTTCTCCAAGCCAAGCCTGAATCCTGTCAAGTCAAGCAACAACCAGCGCCAGAAGAACGGCGGCATGCGCCAGCGTATGCGCAAGTGACACGGATTTTTAAACAGTATTGACAATGCCTTCAAAGAAAACACAGGACAAATCTTCCAGGACAGGCAGGGAGCAGCGGCAGAGCAGGAACGCTTCAGGCAGGACGCCTTTTTTCAGGCGTTGGACGGACATGCCTGAGGACAGGCGCATAAGGCTGATGAAAGTCACCGGGCTGGTGGTCCTTGTATTAGCTGTCTTCACTTTTGTGTCAGTGACTTCGTATCTTTTTACATGGAAGGCTGACCAGAGTCTGCTGTCTGACTCCGATATGATGGACAGCAGCGTCAGTGTCAACAACATGGGAGGGAAGCTCGGTTACAGGTGGGGGCATTTCCTGGTCGGAAGATGCTTCGGCCTGGGCAGTTATGCTTTTGTGGTCCTGATGTGCGCCGTATTCGCCAGGCTTTTTTTCAGGAACAGGAGTATAGGCATGGTCAAGTCTGTGGCGGAGACTGTTTCCGGGGCTTTGCTGGTGTCTGTGATACTGTCTTATTCCGCGTCCTTGTTCGGGCCTGACACAGCGTTCGGGGGCGGACTTGGAGGAGACTGCGGGACAGAGATTTCGTCTTTCTTTGTCAACATGGTCGGCAAGGTCGTTACATTCATCATCCTGGCGGTGTTTTCTGTAATATGGCTCCTGTATGCGAGCGGAAGGTTCTCTAGATGGCTTGTCACAGCAGGAGACAGGAGACAGTCTGGCAGTGGGCCGGAGAATGCTGAGGCCGCTCCTTCAGGACATGAAGCTGTACGCGAGGAGACTCCTTCCGAAGATATTGAGACGGAGGACGGCCGGACAGAAGCGGCACAGGAGCCGGTTACTGCCGGGAAGTATGCAGAGGAAGAGGTCTTTCCCGGACATTTAGACATTGAGGCTGACCCTCCGTTCGGAGCCGGGTCTGATACAGCGGACGGGATAAGTCTGCCTGAAACAGGCGGACACATGTCTGATGCCGGCCTGCCTGGGGAGGAGCCGGAAGGTTCCGGCGGACTGGAAGTCATACAGGGACCTGAGTTTTCAGAGGTCACAAAAGAACTTCCGCGTATCGACACGAGGGAAGGACTTGAAAACTATGTGTTCCCTTCCCTTGACCTGCTCAACGACTATAAGGAGGGCCGGTATGAAGTCGCTCCTGAGGAGCTGGAAAGGAACAACAACAAGATACGGGCGACTCTGCTGAATTACAAGATCCAGGTGGAGAAAGTCTCTGCATGTGTCGGTCCGACGGTCACTCTATATAAGGTGGTGCCGGCCCCGGGTGTGAAAGTGTCGGCTATAAAGAATCTGGAGGAGGATATTGCCATAGCGTTGAGGATAAAGGGGGTCAGGGTCGTTATCCTGACAGATGCCGTGGGCATCGAGGTGGCTAATGACAGGCCTTCCATCGTCCCTCTCAAGGCAATGCTCAATGACGAGACATTCCGCAACAGCAAGGCGGAGCTGCCGATAGCCATCGGATATACTATTATGCAGAAGGTGAAGGTGTTTGACCTTGCCGATGCCCCTCACCTGCTTGTAGCGGGCGCCACCAAGCAGGGCAAGTCCGTAGGGCTGAATGTCATTATTTCTTCGCTTCTTTATGCGAAGCATCCTTCAGAGCTCAAGTTTGTCTTCATTGACCCGAAGATGGTTGAATTCTCTGCATATGCGAAGCTTCTCAGACATTACCTGGCGGTGATGCCTACTGCGGGAAGCGAGGAAGACGAGAAGGAGCATGCGATTGTCAAGCATCCGAAACAGGCAGAGGAAATTCTGAGGTCGCTCTGCCAGGAAATGGACGAGAGATATATGCTTCTCAGCAAGTCCGGGGTTAACAACATCAAGCTGTATAACGAGAAATTCACTGACAGGCACCTGCTTCCTACCGAGGGGCACAGGTTCCTTCCTTATATAGTGGTGGTCATAGACGAGTATGCCGACCTTATCATGTCCGGAGGCATGGGCTCGGAATCCAGGGCACAGGCGCGCAGTATCACGGCTTCGATAATCCGCCTGGCACAGAAAGGACGTGCTGCCGGTATCCATGTCATCATCGCCACACAGCGTCCGTCTGTGGATGTGATTACAGGCCTTATCAAGACCAATTTCCCGACCAGGATTGCATTCAGGGTTGTGACAAGGGTGGACTCTGCCACTATACTGGACAAGCCGGGGGCTGAAAAGCTCATAGGAAAGGGTGATATGCTGTATTATGCGGGCGTGGACATGGAGCGGGTACAGTGCGCTCTTATAAACATGGATGAAATCGGCAGGGTGACGGATTTCATAGGCAGCCAGACAGGGTATCATGCATGCTGCAATACACCGTACTATCTGCCTGAACTCCAGACTGATAGTGATTCTGGTGGAGGAGGAATGATAGACATGAATAACCTTGATCCAATGTTTGAGGATGCTGCCAAGATGGTGGTCACATTCCAGCAGGGATCCACCTCCACGCTCCAGCGCAAGCTGGGTATGGGATATGCGCGCGCCGGGAGGGTAATGGACCAGCTTGAGGCAGCGGGTATTGTCGGCCCTCAGGACGGCTCTAAACCGCGTCAGGTGCTGGTAAGCGACCTTGCCGAGCTTGACGATATTCTGAAAGCATATTTGAAATCTTAGGCCATGCTAAAAGGGATAATCACTGTATTGGTTTCTTGCTTCATGATGTCATGGGGCCTTCCTCTGGGCGCATCCTCCTCCGGGGCGGACTCCAATCCGCTTCATCGCCTGCAGGAAAGGGCTGCTTCATCGGAGATTTCTTTCTCTTATACATATTCTGCTTCAAGCGGGAAAGTGAGCATGAGCGGGAGGGGAGAAGTCCTGCTGCATGGCGATGCGTACAGGCTGGAGGTAGACGGACTCGAGGTCTACTGTGACGGGAAAGACAGATGGACTCTGGACAGGAAGGCCAGGGAAGTGGTGGTCGAGCAGGTAGCTCCGGGAGATGCCGACCTGTCTGCCAATCCTGCACTTCTGCTTAGCCGCGCGGCCGATTTCTTTTCTCTGGCCGGTACGGACCAGTGTTCAGTGGACGGGGAACAGCTTCTGAGGATGGACCTCAGCCCGGTGGACTGCCCTCAGTTCAGGGCAGTGTCTATTTATATTGCCAGTGACGGGAGCGATACTGTAAAAAAAGTGTCTGTGACTTCCGCTGACGGGACAGTCACAGACTTTGTCTTGTCGGACTACAGGTATTCTCCAGCAGTGGATGACCTGTCTCGTTTCAGGGCTGATGTATCCGCCCTGGACACTTCCTGGGTCATTACGGATCTTCGCTGACATCACCAGGATCCTGATGCGCCGCCTCCGCCGAAGGAGCCTCCTCCGAAGCCTCCAAATCCGCCGAACCCTCCGAAACCGCTGCCTCCTCCCCATGAGGAACTGCCTCTGTGTCCGCTGTTCCCGAGCAGGCTGCCTATTATGATTGCATCGAAAAGGTCCCCGTCATCACCTCTTCTGGAACCTCCGTTCCCCCTGCCGTTGCCGTTCCCTTTCCGGAATGTTGCGGCTACCAGGGTGACAATGATCACGAAAAACAGGAACAATCCCAGTGCAAGGAAGCCCCCGATGTCTTCATTCTCCGTCTGGCGCGGTTCTGAAATCTCCCCTGATGCAAGCTGCATGAGCACATGGCAGGCTGCTGCCACGCCTCCGTAGTAGTCCTCGTTCCTGAAATGCGGGATAAGCTCGGACTCAATTATCCTCTTGGCATAAGCATCCGGTATGGCCCCTTCAAGTCCGTATCCGACACTTATTGCGACCTGTCCCTGCGAGTCTTGTGTCTTGGGCTTTACGAGGAGGACTACCCCGTTGTTGAAATCTGCGGACCCTACTTTCCACTCAAGGCCTGTCCTGGTGGCATATTCCATAGGCGTATACCCTTCCAGGTCATTGACTGTCACTACCGCTATCTGGTTTGAGGTAGTGTCGTCAAATGCTGTCAGTGTCCTTTCCAGTTCTTCAGCCTGGACGGACGTGAATATGCCGGCGAAGTCGTTTACCAGTCTTGGCGGCGAAGGTGCTTTGGGGATTGCGGAAGATATGGCCGCAGCCAGCAGTGCAAGCACCGCTGACACGAGACATTTCCGTACTGATTCAATCATAGGCTGGAATAATCAAAGTTTTTTGCCGGATTCACCGAAAGAAATGTCATCGGGCTGCTCGTTGACATCGTCGCTGCAGTAAGGGAAGAATGCTTTGAGCTTTTCCCCTGCCGCAAGGACGGCATCCCTGAGTCCTCCGGCGAAATCCCCTTTCCTGAAAAATGACACCATCGAATCCTTGACATCGTTCCAGAACCCTTCCGGCACTCTGTCATTTATACCTTTGTCTCCGATGATCGCGAATACCCTGGATTCACACGCGAGGTAGATCAGCACCCCGTTCCGCTGGGCAGTCCTGTCCATACTCAGGTAGCGGAACACTTTCTCTGCACGCTTTATCGGGTCTTCCCTGCATGTGTCGTCAAGATGAATGCGTATTTCCCCGGAAGTGTTCTTCTCTGCCTCTTTGATGGCGGAGATAAGGGCGGACTGCTGTTCCTCAGTTAGAAAATCCTTGGCTTTCATCTTGTCAGAATTCTACTTTAGGAGCCGTCTCAGTCCCTTCTGCAGCTTCAAAATAGCCTTTTGTCCCGAATCCGAACATAGAGGCGATGATGTTCTTGGGGAAGCTGCGTACCATGGTGTTGTATCCGCGGGCAGTCTCGTTGAATTTCATCCTTTCGGTGGAAATCCTGTTTTCTGTGCCTTCAAGCTGCGCCTGAAGCTCGAGGAAGTTCTGGTTGGCCTTGAGATCAGGATAGCTTTCCCTCAGCATCACAAGTCTTCCGATAGCCTGGGTGAGCTCTCCCTGAGCTTCCTGGAATCTGGCTATGTCGGCGGCGTCCAGCTTTTCAGGGTCAACGCTCACCTGAGTGGCCTTTGACCTGGCTTCCACCACGCCTTCCAGGGTCTCCGATTCATGCTCCGCATATCCTTTTACCGTGGCTACGAGATTGGGTATGAGGTCGGCGCGTCTCTGGTACACGTTCTCAACCTGTGACCAGGCCGCCTTGACCTGCTCGTCTGCCTTTACAAGTCCGTTGTATGAGTTCTTCACCCAGATGAACAGTGCCAGTACTGCAAGTACGATGACCAGCACTATGATATAACCTCTTTTCATTTCGTTTCTTGTTATAATTGGAATTTAATGTCAGTCTTTTACACATCTTACAGAGGCGGCGAAAGTGCTCTTGTCATGGGATTCCCTGTATATGGCCGGGCTCTCGTTGTTTATTACCCGGCATATGGCCTTCCCTGAGCCGTCTTCTGATGATGTCCAGAATATTGCGTATTCATATGCGCCTCCGAAACTCCATATCCCGTTTGTCCTGCGGGCATAGCCTGCCGGTATGGCGGAGATGCCGCTCCTGTTGGTCGGGTCACCCACCTCGCTGTTGTACTCCCACAAGAGAGTCTCTGTGTTGAATGTGGCGCTGGCTGCTTCCTTGCCGTAATTGATGTCACTGTCATAGTCCTCGTCTGTCTCCGGGATGTCCGGGTCAAGGAGTTCTCCGGCCATGAACTCCCTGCTTATCCTCGATCCGTCCGTTTCCCAGTTGCTTCCGGAGTCCATGTCCTCCCAGTCTTCCTGTACGGATCGCATTGTGGCGTTCGCCAGGTCTGTCCATTCTTCATCGGTCGGGATGTGCCATCCTTCAGGGCAGATGCCGCGCACTTTGCTGTCTGCCGTGCCGGCCTGGTTGCCTGTCGCTTCCTCCCAGGTATAGAATCTCCCGAAGATTTCGGACATCACTTCAGCGTCATTGTACGGTGCGCCCACCTTGCTCCCGTCCTGCTCCCCGTCGTATGCCAGGTTCTGCTTCATCCATTTCTTTCCGTCTGGTGCTGTATATACCAGGTACTCAATCCCGTCGTATAAGATTTTCTCTCCGTTGAAGTCATATCCCGCACGCTGGATCGAACCTTTCTCTCCAGGGGCGACCACTACGATGGAATATGATGCTGAAAGGCTGGAGTAGCCTGTGGCGAAAGCCTCGCACGTCAATGTGAGGGTCCTGAGCGTGTCCTTGTTGTATTCCCCGAAATTGTATCCGAAGGACCCGTCGCCCTCCTCGTTCTCGTCTTTCGACACCACATAGCTTGTGCTTTCCGACGGGGTCACTCTCCACCTGTAGCCTACTCCCAGACCTTCAGGATGGGATGCCCCGACGGGCTTTATCTCGTATACATTGTCGTCATTCGCCTTTATATATGAAGGTACTCCTTCCAGTCTCAGAGAGCCGTTGAGGTAGGGAAGGGAGTCTTCATCCCCGTCTTTATTGCATGAAACTAGTGCCGCTGCTGCAAGTGCGGCAAGCATTGAAAGATGTGACTTCTTGATAATCATATCCAAATACTGGTGCTTCGTCCGATTAAATTGATTACAATCTTGCAAAGATGCGTAAAATTCGTTGAAAATCCTCTATATTTGCCCAAATACTTTGTCCATGGAAATGAAAAAATGCCGTATGGCCATCCTGGCCTTGTACATTTCGGCTGTGTTCCCGGCAGTCCTCTGCCTGTCGTCCTGCCGTACAGAATCCAGGTACGTCTCTGTCAGCGGGTATGCCCAGGGCGGTACCTATGTGCTGAAGTTCAACCTTGCCGGTAAGGACGGCATGTCAAGGCTTTCTGCCGAGGAGATAAAGCATGGCGTTGATTCAGTGCTGCAGTGTATAGACAATTCTGTCTCGGGATACAACAAGGGCTCTATCCTGAGCCGTTTCAACGCGGGTGAGGCTGTCAGGCCTGACAGCATCTTCATCGATATCTATGACAAGTCCTACGGGTATTACAGGATGACCGGGACTGCTGTGGACGTGGCATGCGCCCCTCTTTTCGACATTTGGGGATTCGGTTTCACGACTGATTCCCTCCCGTCCCCGGAGAAGGTGGCGAAGGTGAGGTCGGAGTGCGGGATGGACCGCCTCAAGCCGCGGATGAAGCCCGGCCCTGACGGCATGGTGCATCCGGAGGATCTTCTGCTGGAGAGCCCAGGTGCGGATGCCGCCCTTCCTCAGCTCAACTACAATGCGGTCGCCCAGGGATACAGCTGTGACCTTGTGGCCGCATACCTGGAATCCGCAGGCATCTATGACATGCTCGTCAATATCGGAGGGGAGATTTTCTGCCAGGGCGTGAACCCGGGAGGGGGACCTTGGACTGTGGGTGTGGACAAGCCTGTGGACGGGAATGATATTCCGGGCGCCGAGCTGCAGGGGATCATGGAAGCCGGCCCTGAGGCTTGCGGTGTAGTCACTTCAGGCAATTACAGGAAATTCTATGTCAAGGACGGCAGGAAATACGCACATACTGTAGACCCCCGCACCGGCTGTCCTGTGACTCATTCATTGCTCAGCGCCACTATTATAGCTCCTGACGCAGCCGAGGCGGATGCACTGGCCACCTACTGTATGGTGGTCGGCCTTGAAAAGGCTGTCGAGTACATAGAGTCGAGGGCTGATATCGAGGGCTATCTGATTTATGAGAAGGACGGAAGCATGTGCACCTGGTCTTCCTCCGGTTTCCCGCTCAGGGAGTCATAAAGTGCTTATCACCTCCAGGGAACGGCACATGGCGCTGATCATGAATTCATCCGCTGCGACGAGTATGTCAGGGCATATACCGGCCGAGCGGGCAAGCAGCACAAGGATTGAGATGTTTATTGCAGCCGAGGATAGCGGGATGGCTATCATGTTGGTTATCAGGAAATACTGCGGAAAGGTGCCGAAATAGTACCATACTGCCGGTGCTGTGGTTATCTGGCATGCTATGGACATTGCTGCAGTATCCCATATCTTTTTCAGCGGGCCGGGCCTGTGTCCGTCAGGTGCGGCATACCATTTCTGCATCGGAGGATAGATGAGGTAGATGCCGGCCATCGCCAGGTATGACAGCTGGAAACCGGGAGACCCGAGCTCGTCCGGAGTCATGGCCGCCTGTGCCATGAGGGATGCGCAGAATATGTTCATCGGCACCCTTTTCCTGTGGGTGCACCTGGCTGTTTCATTGAATGATATGAAAAGGAAAGCTCTTACGATCGAGGCTCCGGCGCCGGTCATCAGGGTGTAGAAGCCTGATACGGCTATTATCATGGCGGAGCGTATGCGTACTGCTGCCGGGGAGTTCCCTGACACGGAGAATGCGCGGGCCAGGATTATGTAGATCACACCCAGGTGCATCCCCGACAGTGCGAGTATGTGCGATGCCCCGCTTATACGGAACGATTCGCTTATATGGGCCGGGAGCTGGCTTTTGTCCCCCGTGAGCAGTGCAAGTATCATCGCTCCGCTTTCCTGGTTCCTGAAGGGTGTCTCCATGATCGCGTCCTTCAGGATGCCGGCGCACGAGGCTGCTGCCCTGGAAAGGAATCCGCTCCCGCTTCCGCCGGACCCTCCGAGCGCATATACCGAGGCCGAGTACAGGCCTGCAAAGAAAAACGATGCAAGAAGCAGCAGGGCTGTCCGCCTGCCTGTGCCGTATGTGCCTTCCGGCGTGCGGGACGACATGAGTGCAGAGCAGGCCGCAAGGCCTGCGGCCAGAAAGAAAGATATGCAGACTGTCTGATAAATGAAATGGCAGCGTCCGTGCAGAAAGATGCCTGCGGCTGCGCCAAAAGTGAACAATACAGAAAAACCAGCTATTCCCGTCCCCTCTGCCTTCATATTCTTCTGATTTTTGGCTAAATTAGTTATTATTTTTATAACTTTGTACGATTGTGTTGATTTTTTTGTCAGAATATTCTTAAATCGTTAGATATATGATAATTCTTGTTTTGAATTGCGGAAGCTCTTCCCTTAAATATCAGCTTCTTGATATGAAGAGCGACGATGTCTATGACCTTCTCGCAAAAGGCCTGGTGGAAAGAATCGGTATGGACTCCGGATGCATAAAGCACCAGTCGGCCGGGAAGGAAAAGTATGTGAAGGAAATACCTATCGCCGACCATACAGTCGGCATAAAGGCAGTGCTTGAGGCCCTTCTGGACAAGGAGTACGGTGTCCTTGAGACCCTGGAGGACATAGAGGCTGTAGGCCACCGTGTGGTCCATGGAGGAGAGGAATTCTTCTGCAGCAAGCTTATCGACGATAAAGTGGTCAGCCAGATAGTGAAGTGCAGCGATATCGCCCCTCTGCACAACCCTGCGAACCTTCTGGGCATCAAGGCTGTGTCCGAGGCTCTTCCGGATGTGCCGCAGGTAGCTGTGTTTGATACGGCCTTCCATCAGACGATGCCGGCATACGCCTATATGTACGCACTCCCTTATGAATACTACGAGAAGTACCGTATCAGAAGGTACGGTTTCCATGGGACAAGCCATAAATACGTCTCTGAAAAGGGGGCGAAGTTCACCGGCCTGGAGCTCAACAACTCCAAAATAATCACGTGCCATCTTGGCAACGGAAGCTCCATCACGGCTGTGGCCAACGGCAAGTCGATCGACACTTCCATGGGCTTCACTCCTCTTGAGGGTGTGATTATGGGGACCAGGTGCGGCTCCGTCGACCCTGGTGTCATCACGTATATACAGGAGAAGGAGAACCTTTCATTCGAGGAGGTGGCCAAGGTGATGAACAAAAAGAGCGGCTTCCTGGGCCTGTCATGCATTTCCTCCGATGCAAGGGACCTGAACGATGCGGCCAATGCCGGAGACCCTAAGGCCAAGCTTGTCCTCAAGAAGCTTGTCTATGACGTCACGAAATACATAGGCGCCTATTCCGCTGTCATGAACGGGGTGGACCTTATAGTCTTCACAGGCGGTATCGGGGAGAACAACAGCCGTCTCCGCCGCAGGGTGTGCGAGAACCTTTCTTACCTCGGGCTCAAGTTTGACTACGAGGCCAATGTCGCCACAGGCAAGGATGTTCTGATTTCCCTGCCGGATTCCAAGGTAAAGGTCGCTGTCATCACTACCAACGAGGAACTTGTGATAGCGCGTGACACTATGCACATAGTGATGAATGAAGACGAATAACAGTATCAAAATCAAAATAAAGGATTATGTTTACGAAATTTGAAGAAATCTTCGCGGAACTTGCGAACAGGGGAGCGAAGAAAAGAATGATAGCTGCCTGGGCAGTAGACGGGCACACAATTGCCGCTGCAAGCAAGGCCGTGGACCTGGGCATAGTCGATGCCACGCTCGTGGGCGATGAGAACATGATCAAGGCCGAGTGCGACAAGGAGGGTATCGATGTCAATAAATTCACGGTCATCCACAACCCTTCGGAGCTTTCTGCCGTGACCCAGGCCGTCACTATGGTGAACCAGGGCATGGGGGATATCCTGATGAAAGGGCTTTGCAGCACTGACAAGTTCATGAGGGCCATCCTTAACAAGGAGACCGGCCTCCTCCCTCCGAAGGCTGTCCTGAGCCATGTGGCTGTACTGGAGAACCCGAATTACCACAAGCTCCTGCTTGTCAGCGATATGGCTGTGATTCCGCTTCCTGACCTCAAGCAGAAGGTCGCTATCATGGGATATCTCGTAAATACCGCACATGCTCTCGGAAACCCTATGCCGAAGGTGGCCCTGATAGCTGCTACAGAGCAGATGCTTGAAGGCATGCCTGCGTGTGTGGAAGCTGCCATACTTGCGAAGAAAGTGGACCGCGGACAGATCAGGGGGTGCATCGCAGACGGACCTCTCGCACTGGATGTGGCTGTGGACAAGGAATCAGTGGAGATCAAGAAGCTTGTCAGCCCTGTTGCCGGTGACGCAGACTGTCTGCTCTTCCCTAACATAGAGTCGGCCAATGTCTTCTACAAGACTAACTCCAAGCTGGCGGCCGATGTGAAACAGGCAGGTATGGTAGTGGGTGCGAAGGTGCCTTGTGTCCTTTCCAGCAGGGCGGACAGTATCGGTACCAAACTTAATTCTATAGCCATAGCTGCTATGTCTGCAAAGTAGTATGCCATGACGAAAGGAAGAGTTTTAGCGGTCAATACAGGATCTACTTCAACTAAGATTGCCTATTTCGTAGACGGGAAGAAACTTTTTGAGCAGAATCTGGCTCATAGCGTGGAGACTCTTTCGAAATATGACTCTGTGATGGACCAGGACATCATGCGTAAGGATGCCATCACAGAGTTTCTTTCTGAAAGAAATATACCGCTTGAAGATATTGATATCATTATGGCCAGAGGCGGGCTGATCACACCGATAAAGACAGGTGTATATGCTGTGACTCCCGTGATGAGGAAAGCGCTGGTGGAGGCAAGGGAAGGTCTCCATGCCTGCAATCTGAGCGCTCTGATAGCGGATGACCTGGCTGTTGAAGTCAACAAGGCCCGGCAGAAGACCGGGGTTGGAGGTGTGTGCAAGGCCTACATACCGGATCCTCCGATGGCGGACGAGATGCTGCCCGAGGCCAAAGTATACGGACTTCCTGAGTTTAGTAAAAGGCCTCTGTTCCATGCACTAAACTCAAGGGCCATGTGCCGCAGATATGCCCGCGGCGCAGGGGCGCGATACCAGGATCTTACAATCATAGTCGCACATATGGGAGGCGGCACGTCCGTGACTCTCCACAAAGGCGGGAATGTCATCGACACGAATGACGCTCTGGGCGGTGACGGTCCTATCAGCGCAGAGAGGGCAGGGTCGGTCCCGGGGTTCCCTCTTGTGGAGATGTGCTTCAGCGGGAAATATACCAAGGATGAGATCAAGAAGCGCCTGGTGGGCAAAGGTGGTGCGGTGGCCTGGTTCGGCACCAACGATTTCCGTGAGATAGCCGCAAAGGCTGAAGCGGATCCCGAAGGCAGAGAGTCCCTGTTCCTGAACGGCTACTGCCTTTCAGTTGCGAAGTATATAGCGTCACTTTCGGCTGATGTATGCGGCAAGGTCGATGCGGTAATACTTACAGGCGGCATTGCGTATAACCAGAAAATAACATCATCCATAGCAGAACGTGTGAAGTTCATCGCACCTGTATATGTATATCCTGGAGAGAATGAACTGGAGTCCCTGGCAGAGAACGGATACGGGATACTGTCAGGAGAGTTCGAGGTCAAGACTTATGACCCGAACATGTCTCTGTGAGGCAGCAGGGGGCTGTAAAGCTCCCTGCATTTTTTGAAGAGCTGCTCTGTATATCTTGTGAATCCCGGTCCTCTCCATGTGCTGGTATTGGTGATCATTATCCAGCATTCCCCGTCCGGGAAATACTTTACCAGTGCACTCGTCCCTGTGAGGGTCCCGGTGCGTGTCCATTCCCCGTCCGGCTTGGTGTCGTTCCATCCGAGCGAATATGTGTCCGGGTCGAAATATTCAGTCATTTCAGCTATGCTTTCCGCGGAAAGGATGTCCGGTACTTCAGGCCTGCCGTCAATGCTTGCCACGAAACGGCACAGTTCTGCCGGCGAGCCGCACCATGCCCCGGCCCCGGATAGCGCCCGTATGTCATTCCCTCCATAGCACCTCTCCACCATACGTCCGCTCATGTTGTACTCTTCCACCTTTTCGCTTCCCGCATGCATATAGTATCTCACTTCATTCGGGTATTTCTCTTCGTAGTAGTTGTTTGCGATGTGCATGTCAAAGCATCCTGCAGGACGGAGCACGTTCTCCTGGATGAAGGTCTCATAGTCTTCCCCGCTTATTTTCTCTATGATCATTGAGAGAAGGAGATATCCGAAGTTGGAGTACCTCTGCCAGGAACCTGGTTTGAAGCCCAGGGGGCGTTTGAGGACACAGCTGACCAGGGTGTTGTGGTCCGGGGGGCCGTCAAGCCGGAACTGGCGGATTATGTCCCGTGTCGAGAACATCGGGTCGCCTCTGCTGTTGGTGAAGCCGCCCTGATGCCTCAGCAGCTGTTCCACTGTGATGCTGTATATGTTCTTCTGGCGGATCGAGGCTGTGAAAAGAGAGTCGTCCAGTATCCCGTGCGGCCCGAACACCGTGTCCTGCAGCGACAGCAGGTCCCGCTCTTGCAGGAGCATAATCCCTGCTGCAGTTATAAGCTTGGAGACGGATGCCATCCTGAGGATGTTGCGCGGTGTCATCGGCTCGTTTTTCTCTTGGTCAGCCCATCCGTAGCCTTTGGCATAGACAAGGGAATCATTGCGCATCACTGCCAGTGAAGCCCCTTTGATTTCCCACTGCTCCAGATATGCCGTTATCCTCCGGTCCATCTTGTCGAGGGTATCTATGCAGGACATTTCATTGGTCAGAGTGTCGTTCAGGCACAGCGGATATTCCTTCGGGGCTTCAGCCCCTGGAGCGTGCTTGTGCCTTGACGCTGTGGAGACGACTGCAAAGACAATTACAGCAGCACATATCAGTATTCCTGTAATTATTCTCTTGCTCATATCCTATTTGAGTTTGCCGGACCTTCTGGCGAAGTCAATTATGAAATCTGCTGTGCCGTCAATCCCGAGTATGGTAGAATCTATGCAAAGGTCGTAGTTTGACGCCACACCCCAGTTCCCGAATGTATAATAGTTGTAGTATGTCTCACGCTTGCGGTCCGTCCTGTCCATGATTTCCTCCGCTTTTTCCGGAGAGGTGCCGATGCGTTCCGCTATTGTCTTCTTCCTTGTCTCCCGCGGGGCGCAGATGAACACATCAATGGTACATTCCAGGTCTCTCAGTATGTAATCCGCGCAGCGTCCGATAATCACAGCGGACTCGCTTTTTGCTATCTCCCGAATCACCTGGCTCTGTATGCGGAACAGTTCGTTGTCGTTGACATAGTTTTCTACCTGGCCGAAAGCCTGGGAACTGAAGAATGAGTTGAACGAAAAAAGGCTGCGTTTCTCGTCTGACTTCCTGAAAAGGTAACGGCTGAAGCCGCTGGCTTCGGCGGCTTTGGATATCAGTTCATTGTCATATACTTTTATCCCGAGTTTCTCTCCGAGCCGCTGGGCCACTATCCTTCCTCCGCTGCCGAACTGGCGCCCTACATTGATTATGATCTGTCTGTCCATAATATATCTCCTAAAGTCTGCTGCCCAGAATTGACGGGTCGTCACCGTCATTGAGCTTTCTGAATTTACGTGCAATTCCCGCATACAGTATCGCGGATATGATGAATGCAGCGCAGTCCGCGACAGGGAAGCTCATCCATACCCCCTTCGCCTCAAAGAAAAAAGGGAAGGCATAAATGCACGGGATCAGGAAAAGCAGCTGCCTTGACATGGACAGCAGTATGGCCTTGTTCACCATCCCGAGGCACTGGAAGAAATTGGATGAAACCATCTGGAAGCCTACTAGCGGATACGCCAGGACCAGGAGCCTCAGGCCTTTGGTCCCCAGTTCCACCATTTCCGCGTCATGGGTGAAGACCGAAACTGCAGCTCTCGGGAAAATCTCGGAGACGAGGAACCCCAGGCATGTCACTGCAGTGGCATATTTGACAGTCTTCCAGAATACCTCCTTCACCTTGGAGTATTTCCTTGCTCCGTAGTTGTATCCGGCAATCGGCTGCATCCCCTGGTTCAGCCCCATGACTATCATTATGAATATGAAGCTGATGCGGTTGACTATCCCGTATGCGCCTATTGCCAGGTCCCCGCCGTATTTCCTCAGCTGCTGGTTTATGAACAGGGTCACGACACATGCGGCCGAATTCATGAGGAACGGCGCCACGCCTATCGCAAGGGAATCCTTTGCGATGCGGACATCAAGCCTGAATATCCCTTTCTCGAAATGCAGTATCCTTTTCCGGTTGCTGAAATATCTGAGCACCACGACAAGAGCTACGGCCTGGGCTATGACGGTAGCCGCAGCCGCGCCCCGTATTCCCCATTTGAAGGAGAATATGAATAGGGGAGCGAGTATGACATTCAGGAATACCGTTGTGATTGTCAGGTTCATGGCCAGCTTCGGGTTCCCGGATGCCCTCATGGCGTTGTTGAGACCGAGGTAGAGATGTGTGATTGCATTTCCCGCAAGGATTATCTGCATGTATTCCCTGGCGTATACGATGGTGTTCTCACTTGCTCCGAAGAAATAAAGTATCGGATCGAGGAAAATCAGTGATACGCCCATGAAGAGGATACCGATTATGACATTAAGAGAGGCTATGTTACCCAGGACCTTGTTGGCCGCTTCATAGTTCTTCTGCCCCAGGAGTACTGACAGCATGGTAGATGCACCCACTCCGACCAGGGTGCCGAATGCGGCAGAAAGATTCATCAGAGGGAATGTGACTGCAAGTCCGGAAATGGCCAGGGCGCCGACACCGTGCCCGATGAAAATGCTGTCTATCATGTTGTACAGCGAAGATGCCGTCATGGCTATGATGGCCGGGACAGCATATTTTTTCAGGAGTTTGCCTGTACTTTCCGTACCGAGTTCTGTAGGAATCAGTTCGTCTGCCATTGTTATCCGGATTCTTTTCAGTCTTCAGGTTTTTCCACAATCTCGATCTCGAACATGAGCGGGGAATAAGGCGGGATTGCCTCTCCGCTTCCCTGCACCCCGTATCCCAGGTTTGAATAGAAGATGCCGATGGCCTTGCCGAACGGATGCATCCTCCACAGGGTCATGGCAAAACCCTGTATGACGCTGGAGCCGGTGCTTGAGCCATCTGTGGTCATCTGGATGCTTGAATAATCGTCTCCCCACTGGATGGCTGCCGGGGTATATGACCCGCCGCTGAGCCCGTTGTCCTGGGCCACTCTCTGGACATTGGTGTCGAAGACAGTGCCGTTCAGCAGACGTCCCACATAATTTATATATATGGTGGTGTCATTCTGTCCGCTGGTGGTGAAGAAATGTGATTCGTCCCAGTTGTAGCCGTCGGAGCCGCTGTCTGTCCCGCTGTCATCGTCGTCGCTGCTGTCTTTTTCAAGTTCCTCTCCGTGCTTAATCTCGATGAAATAGAACCCGTAAAAGTCTGACGAGTCCTTGGCTGAGGACATATTGTTGTTGCTGAGGTACTGTCCCAGGTCTTTGCTGAGGTAGCCGAAATCATTGTCGATGTACCCTCCTGAGAGAAATCTTCCGATCGAGTCGATCTGCCATTGCTCTATATTGTCAATCGGGTCCACGACCTTGATCTCGTAGATGGAGTTGGTGCCGCTGCTGTTCTCGACAAACTCCTGCTCGCTTCCCAGCCAGTTGTAGGTCATGAGCCATCCCGGGATGACGGCGGTACGCGAGTCTCCTTTACCCATGCCTGTGAACATTTCATTCACACCGGCATACATGAATCCGGATGACCGCCTAAAAACTTTCGGTCCGTAATACGTGTTGCTTCCCTTGACGTAGTCTCCCAGCATGCGGGCAGTCTCTTCCTCGGTGTATTCTGTCACCGACCCTTCCAGATTCCTTGCCGTATAGGATACATAAACATACTGGGAGTCCGCTACTGGCTCCAGTTTGCCTTCTTCTGTGATGTCGTCAAGCTCAGGTATGATATAAATGCCCAGCCCTGTCTTTTCCAGCTGCGGATAGTGGACCTGCATCCACGAGTCAAAATAAAGTTTGGCTTCCGCATGTGCGTCTGATTCCACTTTCTGAGCGCAGCCAGCCGCCGTGATGCATACCGCAAGGGCTGTAAAGACTATATTTATAAACCTGTTCATCGTATTTCATTTCAAATTGACTTGCAAATATACGTAGAAGCCGAGAGCAGAGCAAATTTATTTGCTATGCCGAGGCGTGAACCGTATAATAGTCAATTCGACACGCTTTCAACTCTTATCTGGTAGAGGATGGCCGAATTCCCGGGAATAATCCCGACAGTCCTCTTGCCGAACCCGTACTGTCCCGAGAAAAGTATATAGCATATTTCTCCTGTCCGGACTCCTTCAAGGCCGTTATGCAGACCTGTGACCAGCCCGTCATCCGCGCTGAGCCTGACTGTCTTCACTTCGTAGGATGCATCTGTCACTTCCCAGCTGTTCTCGGTAGCTGTCTGCTGGTCGTTCGTGGCGAATATGCTGCTTGCGCTTATGCTGCCTTCGAAGACGTATCCTGTATAATAGAAAGAGACTGTCCCGCCTTCAACGAGCCCGTCTCCGGTACCTTCCCTGAGGATGACCCTGCTGGAGCCTCCGTTATATATCACATCATGGGCGTACAGGGCATCTGGATTGTCCGGGTCGCCTTCAGTGGAAAGTGACTCTATGAAACTGTCAATCTGGCTTTCCTGTGTGGACCATGCTGTCTTCAGGTTCTGCTTTGAGCAGCTTGCTGCAAATACGGCCAGGATGCTTAAAATAAGTATTTTGGAAAATCTGTGCATAATCCGGTGTGGGTTTCGCGCTGTTTATATGTTGCCCGTCCTCATGAAATCGCGTGTGGCCTTCTCTGCATATTCGGCCGCTTCCGTTATCGAAGACACGTCATCCGGGATTGACAGCCGTCCTCCTGCGGCCTGCTCGTGTCCTCCTCCGTGGAAATACATGGCCGCGCATCTGTTGGCGGAAACCCCGCGCTTTGACCGCAGCGATACGCGTATCCTTCCTTTGTCTTCCTTGAGGAAGCAGCTAAGCCTTACTTTCCCTATGCTGAGGGGGATGTTCACAAAACCTTCCGTCTCTCCTTCCTGCAGGCTGAACCTGTCCATCGTGGCCTGGTCCAGGACCATTAGCGCCACGCCTTCCCCGTATATCTTCATGTTCCCTGAAAGCAGCTCGCCCTGCAGGCGTATGCGTTCTTCGCGGCATTCGCTGTAAAGGTGCTCGAGCATCATGTCCCTGTCCACACCGGCCTCAAGCAGTGCCGATGCCATCCTGAGAGTCGACGGGAACACGGAATTGGCGAAATTGTTTGTGTCAGTGGTCATCCCTGTCATAAGGGCCAGTGCGGCAGCATGGGGGAGCCTGCCGGCTCCTGGACCGAATCCCGTGGTGGCCGTCAGGATATAGAAAAGGTATTCCGCAGTTGACGAGATTTCTGTCTCGGAGAACACAAGGTCGAAAATTGACCTGTCAGGATTGAGATGGTGGTCTATAAGGACCTTTTTCGCCCCGGAGCCGCAAAGCAGGCTCTCCATCTCTCCTGTGCGGTGGAAAGCGTTGTAGTCGAGGCTGAAGATGAGGTCGCTGCCTGCGATGGCTTTTTCTGCAGCCTTGCTGTCTTCCTCGAATGTCAGGAGCCTCTCCCGGGAGACTGTGCCTGCAAGGAACCCGAGATTGCCGGGAATGCTGTCCGGGAGGACAATCACGGCGTTCTTGTGCATCGCCTGCAGGCAGTGGTACAGTGCGGTGCAGCTTCCGACGGCATCCCCGTCAGGCCGCATATGGGCTGTGATTGCTATGCTGTCTGCTGCCTCGATGAGGCTTTCCAGCGCTGAAATGTCGCAATTGCTTATCTTGTCCATCCTGTGTCCTGAAATTTTAGGCTGCAAATTTAAAAATTATATTGCATATCATAAATCAAATTTCTAACTTTGTCCGGGATTTGGGGGAAATGTTCCCTTAAGTGTACTAAAATTTGGAAATAAATAAATACATAAACCAATGAGCATACTTAAAAAACTTTTGACTTATCTTATCCTGCCCCTCGCTATCATCGGGCTGGCTTATCTGGTCGTAGAGAGTGTCACTGCACCTATGAAATTCGCTAAGGAGCAGGAAGCCCGTGAAGCAGTCGGGATCCAGAGACTGAAGGACATACGTGACCTTCAGGTCGCCTTCAAGACTGAATATGGACATTTCACCCCGTCTGTAGACTCACTGAAAATGTTCTATAATACAGGGAAAATCAAAGTCACTATGCAGATAGGCTCCAAGGATGACTCTGTGGCGGTGGCCAATACTGAGGCACTCAAGAGACGCAATCCTAGAATCAAGCCAGACGAGATGCTTGCCCTCTACAGGAAAGGCGAGAAGCTTGTCTTCCAGGTGGAGAACGATGTGCCTGTGAAGGATACACTGTTCCACAGCCGCAGCGATTTCAATATCGATTCTCTGGCATTCATTCCTTTCAGCGGTGACTCGATCATCATGCAGTCTGTGGTCAGGAAAGTGTCAGGAGTCCAGGTCCCTCTCTTCGAGGCATGTATGCCTTACAGGTCTCTCCTTAAGGGTCTTGACAACCAGTTGAGAATCAATCTGGATGCAGATATGAGAGACAGGGGCAGATATGAAGGCCTTCAGGTAGGAAGCATCACTGCTCCTAACAATAATGCCGGTAACTGGGAGTAATGACCACTGTAGAAAATACAGCAAACCAGATAGACAGAATATCCATTCAAGTTGCCTTGAGTGGATATTCTTTTAAAGTGTCATGCCGGGACGGCTTTTCATCCTCGTCCGGATGGCTCAGCGCCGACAAGGTTTTCACGACTCGTGAATTCCAGAGGAGATATGATGCGGTGGATATTTCTCTGTTCACTGACAAGGTCGCTCTTTTCCCGCAGCCGTTCTTCAGTGCGGAGAGAGCAAGGCAGATGCTTTCCGGAGTCGCAAGGATCGGGGACACTGACATTGTGGAATATGTGCCTGTGCCTGAATTCGGTGCAGTAATGGTTTATTCCAATTCAATAGGCGAATCTCTGTCAAAGGTCATTTCCGGGAGTGTCCTCAGGACTGACGGATACAAGTCGGCGGTTTTCCCGGAGCTTCTGTTCATGCTCAAGGCACTGCCGTCTGTGGGGGAATACAACAAGATTCTGGCTTCGTATGCTGACGGACGTCTGTATCTGGTCATGGCCCAGGGGAAAAGCCTTCTGCTTTGCAATAGTTTCGAGGCTGCGGACTTTACTACAGCTGAGTATTTCATTTTCATGGCTATGCGCAAGCTGCAGCTGAATCCGGAGGTCTCTTCGGTTTATTTCAGGACACCGCTTACAGAGACCCGGCGGATGTCTCTTTACAGATATTTCACTTCGGTAGAAGAGATATAATAGTCATATGCGGATAATTGGCGGAAAGCTCAAAGGGAGGAGTATTGTCCCTCCTGCCGGTTACAGTGCGAGGCCTACTACGGATTTTGCCAGGGAGGGCCTTTTCAATGTCCTTGACAGCGAGTATGAATTTGAGGGCCTCACGGTGCTGGACCTTTTCGGAGGGACAGGTGCCGTGTCCATGGAGTTCGCCTCGAGAGGTGCACGTGAAGTGTACTGTGTGGAGATGGCTCCGGCCAACGCTTCATTCATACGAAGCCAAGTCAGGAAGCTGGGCCTGGACTCTACAGTCAAGGTCGTGAGGCACAACGTATTCGATTTCCTTGATATATGCAGGATAAAGGCTGACATTGTCTTTGCTGATCCTCCTTATGCCCTGGACAATCTGGCTTCTCTGCCTGATCTGGTCCTGGGACGAGACATACTGTATCCTGAGGGTTATTTTATCCTGGAGCATCCGGATACATACAGTTTCACCGGGGACCCGCGCTTTGTCAAGGAAAAGAAATACGGGAATGTCCATTTTTCATTCTTTATCAAGTCTTCAGAAAAACGTTAGGGAAATGCAAGGGAATTGTTCTTCAGTGGCCCGTGAGAAGAAGATCACCAGGGTCACGCTTCTGGGATTCGTGATGAATCTCATACTTTCTGTGGGGAAGGTCCTGGCTGGGGTATTCGGACATAGCGCCGCGATGATAGCGGACGGAATACATTCTGTTTCAGACCTTGCGAGCGATATAGTAGTGCTGGTGTTCGTGAGGATTTCCTCGAAAGGGGAGGACCGGGACCATGAATACGGACACGGGAAATTCGAGACGCTCGCCACCCTGATCATGAGCCTTATCCTTATAGTCGTGGCGGCGCAGCTTATGGCCTCAGGTATCAGGACAATAGTCTCTGTCCTGTCCGGCGGCACCATACCGCCCCCGAAATATGTCGCCCTGATAGCTGCCGTGGTATCCATTGTCTCGAAGGAATGGCTGTACAGGTACACGGCAGCTGTAGGGAAGCGCCTCAACAGCCCTGTCGTGGTGGCCAACGCATGGCATCACCGTTCGGATGCCTTGTCGTCCATCGGCTCCCTGATCGGGATAGCCGGCGCCATGCTGCTCGGCAACAAATGGACGCTTCTCGACCCTCTGGCATCATGCTGCATAAGCATAGCAGTTTTCGTGGTCGCTGTCAAGATGGCCGGCCCGTCCCTCAAGGAACTCCTGGATGTCTCTCTTCCGGCTGACATGGAGCGCGAGATAATCTCTGTAGCCTCTGGAGTCGCCGGGGTCAGGAATGTGCATGGGCTGAAGACAAGGCGCAACGGGCCTTCGATCGTCATGGAGGCGCATATCGTGGTGGATTCTTCCATGACAGTGGAGAAGGCTCATGACATCTCCACTGCGGTGGAAGAGGCGATAAAGGAAAGGTTCGGGAACGAGACCCAGATATCCCTGCATCTCGAGCCTGATGTAAATGCGAAGTAGCAATATGAACAAGGTGAACAAGACCAATGCCGCCCGGCTCCTGGACAGGGCGGGTGTCCGATACGAGCTCATCCCTTATGAGGTGGACGAGAACGACCTGGCTGCGGGACATATAGCTGCACAGCTGTCCGAGCCGCTTGAGCAGGTCTTCAAGACTCTGGTGCTTTCGGGTGACAGGACAGGATATTTTGTGTGTGTCGTGCCCGGGGATTCGGAGGTGGACCTGAAGTCGGCGGCGAAAGTGTCCGGGAACAAGAAATGTGACCTTATCCCGATGAAGGAGCTGCTGCCGGTCACCGGATATATCCGCGGCGGATGCTCCCCGGTGGGGATGAAGAAGCATTTCCCGACATTCTTCAACATTTCTGCCAGGGATTATCCGTATATCTATATCAGTGCCGGGGTGCGCGGGCTGCAGTTCAAGGTAGCCCCTCAGGATATTGTGCGTTATGTAGGGGCTGAATATGCTGACCTCGTAAAGAAGGAGGAGGACATCCGGCAGTAAGCACCGGTGCCCTCCTCCATTACGGATTTTCCTATAGATTAATGTTTTACTGAAGTTTCCAGTCTTTCCATCCTGATTCTATGCCTTCTCCGGAGAGAAGCTCTGGAGTCTGCTCCGAGTTGTTTATCCAGATGGAATTCTTCACGACCTCCCTGCGTGTCGCGTCAAACAGTGTCCCGACAGTCAAGTTGCCGTTGGTGTCGCGCATGGTCTTGAGCAGGAAGTATGTGAACATCCCGTGCTGCTTCTCTTTGTAAGGCATCGACCGCTGTGTGGAGGATGTGGCCGTGAATACCACAGTGTTGCCGTTTATAGGTGTTTCTTTCGGCTTTATCACTATTCCGCGGCCGACTCCGCTGTAGCATGCGTCCAGGAACACGTATGTCTTCTTCGCCTGGCTCTCTCCCAGGTCAGCATACAGCTTCTCCAGCTTTATGCCGGCCGTCGGGGACGAGATGCTGACATCCACAGGCATCAGATATGTCTCCTTTGAATCCACATCATGCTGCCCGTGACCTGCGTAGAACAGGTACAGCTCGACATTACCGGGGTTGGTCTTGCTCATCATCAGGAGCTTGTTTATGTTGAAGTTCATCTGCGCATATGTGGCGTTGTGCAGAAGGATCACATTTTCCTTCGGCACGCCCATGTAGTCTGTGGCGTATGCCGCGAACGCGTCTGCGTCATTCTCCGCGTAATCTACATTCACCTCATATGTGGTGCTCTGCTTGAAGGAGTTGTAGTCCTCGTTGCCGATTACAAGGGCGAACTTGTTCGGGTCTGCGGCAACTACCGGAGTAAGGCCTGCCAGGAGCTCGGACATATTCTCGTCTTCTTTCACAATCTCCTGCGTGCCTGCGGACGATGCCGACGTCACTATCTGCGGTGCTCCCATGGACTGAGTGTTCTGTGCGACATATCTGCTGTCAGGCGTGTACTGGTACATCATGGCCGGAGCCCCGCTCTCGAGGTTCACCTCGGCGTTCATCCTCCCTGTGTAGAAGGAGAGATACTTTATGTCCTTGTGTTTACGGGTGTATTCTGACAGCTTCGCCACTACTGTCAGCCCGTTCCTGGAGAGCGAGTCTGTCATAAGGGAGTCCACTGTGAACCTTGATGTGATCTCTGCGCTTTCACCTGGCTTGATCAGAGGTATTTTCATTTCGTTGTCAACTCCTGAAATGCCCTCCGGCCACTGCAGGTCCACTGTGACGTCCTTTGCCAGGTCGCTGCCGTCATTTGTGACAGTGAGCATGAGGTTGGCCACGTCACCGGCAGAGATAGGTGTATGGTTGTCCTTGTAGACCCAGTACTTGGTGATAAGAGGCTTGCAGGCGTTGACTCCCATGGCCTCGAAAGAATACTGGGCCGTCACCGGATCTTTCATGTTGCTGGCCAGCCCGCGGAATTCAAGGTTTATCTTGTCGGACACAAGGTCTATGTTGGCGGATCCTCCGAATGTCACTGTAGTGTCCGAATTGGCCCGCACCTGCGGCAGGTATACCGACTGTCCGTCGAAGTCAAACCATTCCGCCTGGCTCTGTTCCCCGGCAAACTGGAGGTTCACGTCGTGCAGGTCCTCGCCTGTAGGGTTGTGGAGCGTTACCGCGATTGCAAACGTCTCTTCCGCTTCGACCCTGCTGTTGAGGTTGGCGTCCTTGATCGCGATGTCTTCTATCACGAGATCCGGGATGATGTCAGACTCCTCCTTTACTTTTATGCTGCCCATCCTGCCATTGTAAGAGACGAAGGCCACTCCGTCGTTGAAATCGGTGGCGGATGTGAAAAGGGTGTCTATCACCAGCGTCCCCTTCCCGTCGATATAGCCGTATTTCCCGTTTGACGACACCCATGCGAGCCCCTCGCTGAAATTGCCCATCTTGTCGTATTCGACAGGCAGTATGGCACGCCCTGCGGTGTTGATATAACGCATGGTGTTGTCCTTCATGAGGATTGCAGCTATGCCGTCTTTGTTGAAGTCCGTTGCATCGGCGGCAGAGAAATTGAGCAGTTTAAGGTGGCTGTCAAGAAACTGTATCCCCTTGTCTGTCTTTATCTTGGCATAGCCGTTCACGAAGTGCAGAGGCTCGTTGCTTTTCAGCTCGCTGATGTTTCTGCGGCTGCCTTTCTTGTTGATGTAGAAACTTTTCTTGTTGTTCTTCACCAGTGCGATGCCGTTGCTGAAACTGTAGACGGAGTCGTATGCCGGCTCTATGGACACGATACCTTTCTTGTTGATATAGCCCCATTTCCTGTTCTTCTTTTTCATTACAGGGGCGAGACCCTCGCTGAAGTCTCCATAGGTGAACTTGGCTGAAAGAGGCTGCTTCTTCCCGTCAGGATAAACATAAAAGCAGAGGTTGTTCTCTTCCGCGTAGGCTATCCCGTCAGAGAAGTCGTTCATTTTCGAGAACACGAAGCCGGTGCTGCTTTTCCCGGTCTTGTCTATGATTCCCCATCTCGGCCCCTTCTTCACTATTGCATGGCCGTCGGCGAAGTCATAGCATTCATCGAACTGCGGAGCGATGACGACATTGCCGGAGGTGTCCATGAAGCCCCATTTGCCGTTTTCCTTGAAGGCGCACATGTCATCACTGTACGGTCGTATCTGCTCGCAGCGGATTTCCCTTATCCATTTGAAATCCAGCTGGTCAGCCAATGCTTCCTGGGCGAGGGCTGCAGACAGCAGCAGTATTGTAAGTCCTGAAAGTCGCATATTGGTCTATCTGATTAATGTCATATTGTAATAAAAAGTCCTCTGGTCTGCAGGAAGCCTGAAAAGCCATGTCAATATGGACTGGTAGTCAGTCTCTCCGATATAAGGGAAGTCCTTCTTGGTGGCGACAATGATGATGTTGACCTTCTCCACTTCTTTCGACTTGTCCGCCTTTTCCATTACCAGGTCGATCTTGTCCGACACTGGGAATGTGAAAGTCTCCCCGGCCCTGAATATCCGGTTTTCTTCATAACTGTTCGGATAGACCATCGATGCCCCGTCTTCCCCGAACCAGAAGAATTTTATGTAGGAGTCTGCCCCGTGGACCCTGATGGTGCATGTGAACGGTTCGGATTCCTTGTACACGGGCTCAATCCCGGTGACTTCCAGCAGGTAGCTCTTGTCCTCCTGCACGTCGTCTTTAGTGACATTGGCATCTATTGTCACCACCTTGAACAGTTTCTTTGCCACCGGGTCCCAGACATCCTCTGTCTTCTTGTCTGTGATGTTTACAAGTCCGTTGAGGGCGAGGACGCTTACCGAGGAGAAGGCCTCATCGAATTCGCTTCCGCTTTCAGTGCTCACCTGTCCGAATACCGACCAGACGTTCTCCATCACACCGGCTTTCCTCAAGGCGTCTTTCTTCGCTTCGTTGAGGGCGCGTTCCTCTGCTTCAATCAGGGTGATGTCCCCGCTGACTTCCCACCGGCCAGTGGCGTTCCTCACTTTCACTGTCTCTCCTGCATACAGCGCCCCCGCTGCCGAGAGCAGCGTGGCGCAAAGCAGGAATCTTATTACAGACAATCTCATTTCCGGATCCGTTATTCAATCCCGAGCAGGCTGTCGAGCTCGTCCATGAGCTCTCCGGCTTCTTCATCCATGCTCTTCTGCACTGCCTTGATTGCCTCCTGGGTGGCAAGCTTGGAGTTGTAGCCGAGGGTCACCTGCACCTCGTTGTTGCCGTTTTCTGCCACCCTGTAGATTTCCACAAGGATCAGCACGCGGCCCAGAGTGTTTGAAATCACGTTCTTGCTTGCACTCACGAAAGAGTTCAGTGAAACCGCCTCCTCGCTGCTGATCTCGTCATTGGCCACTTTCGCCTCGATCAGCTGGCTTACCCTTGTCTGGATCTGTCCGGCAAGGTCAAGCTTGGCAAGGTTCACTGCCTGCATCTGTGCTGCAGAGTAGTTGGAGCCTGTGGTCTTGGCTGTAGCTATGAAATAGAAAGGATAGCCGTCGGAATCCATCTCGTACTGGCACTGCCATGCCTTCTCGAGCTGCTTGTCGATAGGGAGTTTGCCCACCGGAGCCCGGTAGCCCTGTTTCTCGAGCTTCCTGGCCTCTTTCCTTGCATCCTTGATGGCCCTGTCTTTCACCTGCTTGTTCAGGAATTTCTCGTGCTTCTCGATCTTCCTGTAATCTTTCTTTGTCGCTACTTCCTGTGCGGAAATTCCGGTCGTTGCCATAAGCATGCCTGCGGCTGCAATGGCTGAAATGATGAAATGTGCATTCATGGCTTTATAAGTTTAGTTTGTATTTTTAGTAGTAATACCCGTTTATCCTTTCGTAGTCTATGGTGTACTTATAACGGAAGTCCTTTTCGTCTCCCCTGACATCTGTGTAAAAGTAGAATATGTCGTTCTTCGCTGTGCTGAAATTGATTTCAAGCCATGTCGAGTTGATATAGTCCCTTAGGACAGTCAGCTCGTATGTACGCCATACTGTACCGTCTTCGTCTGTCTCCGTTTCAAGTGAGGAGAAATTTATGACCTGGGGATATGTGACACCATCTATTCTGAAAGACATGTCCTTTACGAATTCCTCCGGTGCGGACGGGAAATTCTCGCACTTGAACATGAGCGTATAATTCTGATGCCGCTGTTCCAGGGTTATACCGGACAATGTTATGGTTTCCTGGCCTGAGTCAGTATTCAGGTTCATTCCGTCGCTGCACCAGACTTCATTGTCCTCCGCATAAATGTCATCCAGGGAAAAGTGGATTTCCGCATTGTAGAACTCATAGTGCACCCCTTCCGGCATTATGGCGAAAAATAATCTCGCATCTGTCAGCTTAGGGATAGTGAAACTGTATGAAGTCCCGATTATTCCGGTCTGCCTGGCAGGGTAGCCGTCGACAGGGGCTCCACTGGAATTGTCCCAGACGAAGATCCAGATGTCCCTTGTCCCGATAGGATTCCCGTCCGTTGATTTTGCCGGGATTCCGCTTTCACTTATCCCGGTATATATTTCAGGTGTCATTGTGACAGTGACCGTTCCGGCCTGCTTTTCCGGAGTCTCCTTGATGCCTGACACGTCGCAAGAGAAAAGGATTGCCGCACATGCAGCGAGCACTGTCCAGTATTTCATATGTTCGATGTGCCTTTTCATTTCAGTTGAGGTTAATTTCAATGTCTTCAGTAATGATGTCGTCTATCCTGAATCCGAATCCTGTGTCGTCATGAGTTACAGAGATGGACAGTTTGTAGTGTTTGTTTGGCTCCAGAGCATACCCAAGATTTTTTGTCATTGCCGTCTCTTGTCCTTCACTGTCTGTAAGAGTCAGTGTAAGGTCGGTGGTTTCTGAAACCTGCGTCATGGTAGGCAGAACAGACATGTCATTGCATATCTGATATGACGTCGCGCTTTCTTCGAGCACTCCGCCTGTCAGTGTGAATGTAGTTGACTCTTCATATCCTGCGGAGTAGTCTCCCTTTATGATGTATGAGGCGCTCTGGGGCGACAGCGAGATACTTGCGGTGCGCATGAAGCCGGTCAGGTCAAGGAGTTCTCCCTCAGGTGTCTTGACAGTGAGCTCCGCTGTCACTTTTGAGGTTATCCTGTTGAGGTGTATATTGAGTGCGCTCCCGTCCTCCGGAATCATATCTGCGGTAGTCGTACCTGTCACCATATCTTCATCTGTCTGGTATCGTGGTGTAAGGGAGAAAGGATTGTCCACATAGGTATTCACTTCTATGGCGGAATTTTCCGGGGAAATGTTGCAGAAAACAATGAACTGCATATCACCGCTTACAGTGTATGTGTATATGCCGTTCTCTATCGATGAAGGACCTGTCCATGAGACATTATGCTCCGAGTCAAAGGTATAGGCATATATCATGTCTGTGGCGGGGTCCACAAGTGATTTGAGATCAGGTGCTGAAGTGCATACTTTTAATTCCCGGTATGTCTCGTCCCCGGCTTCTGTCTCCGGTGCTGTACCATGTGTGCTGCAAGCAGCCGCAAGCAGCAGTGACGTCAGCAGTATACAATATGTAGATTTTTTCATCATAGTGCAAATTAAATCAGTTGGTACTTACCTGCCAGTATTTGTTCAATGCTAAGGATGTGTTGCATGAATTTGCTCCCGGGTTGCCGTAGATCAGTATATTGCCGGCCTGTGTCTGGCTGTTCCTGTCAGGAAGAAGCCCGAATGTGCTGTCAAGTCCCTCTGCCGTCATCTGGTTGTTCCGTATGTCGATTGCAGATATTGAGGTGCACTGTGAAAAATCTGCCGCTTCAAGCCCTGAACTCCTTGCATAGAATCCGGTAAGAGCGCTGCAGCCTGCTAGAGACACATTCTTCAGGGATGACAGTTCTGCATATTGGTTCTCACTGTTGAATGTCCTGAGTGATGTGCAGTTATCCAGCAGTACAGTTTCCAGCGCGTTGTTTGAGTAGACATTGCATGACTCAAGTTTTGCGCATCCTGCCGCATTAATGCTCTTGAGTCCGGTATTGCAGTTCCTTACAGTCAAGTAAGTAAGTTCCGGACATCCGGATGTACTTACAGCCTCGATGCTGTTGAATGAATTTATCTCAAGGATGGACAGTGACTGGAACATAGAGAAATCCAGTGTCCCTGATATATTTTGAGCTCCGCTTCCTGAAAGGTATATCTTCTCAAGGCTGTACGGCAGGAGCAGGGATTTGAGTGAAGAAGAATTGGATGCATCGAACTCAAATGTTTTCAAGCCGCCGCATGCTGTCAAATCAAGGTCGATTGACGCTCTTGTATTCTGCAGCTTGAGCTCCTGCAGCCCTGGGACTGAGGTGAAATCGAAATTGAAATTCAGATTGTGGATTGTCAGTGATGCCAATCCGGAGTTTTCCACACTCAAGTCCTGGCTGGTTGTGCTTGAAAAACTGATGTTCAGCTTGTCAAGCAGCGTACACCCTGTTATATTGCAGTTTTCCGTACTTATATAATAATCGTCTGAGTTCACAATTTTTTCCAGCGAGGTGCATCCGCTCAGGTCCAGTACTTTACATTCAACATTCCCGCTTTCAAGTATAATCTGTTTCAATGATGTCTTCCCTGAAAGGTCCAGTGTCCCGTCTATGCCGACATTGTATCCGAATGTCACTGTTTCTATGGCGTCGGCTCCGTCTGTCATTATTGTGCTGATACTGTTGCAGTATTCAAATTTAATGTCTTTGAGCGAATAGCAGTTGGAAAGATTGATGAAACTAAGCCTGGATTCACTGTTCAGTCTCAATGTCTCCAGCGAGGTGCATTCGCTGAGGTTGAGTGATGTGATGTTGTAGCAATTGTTTATATACAGGTACCTCAGACCTCCAAACTGGTAGAATGATGCTCCTGTAAGTCCCGTATTGTCCCTGAATTCCACTGATTCAAGCACTTTTTCACCTGAATAGCCGGAAGGGTATATCGAGTAGGTCGCAAACGCATCGCACTCAGAGACAGCAAGCTCCTTCAAAGAGCCGGCTATGTCATCCAGGAGAAGAGATGAAATGAGGTCGCAGTTAAATATTGAGACATCTGTTATATCCTGGCCTGGGGCAAATTGCAGCGAATTGATATTAGATTCTCTGACTGTTAGCGACTTCAGCGCTGTAAGTGCTGATACGTCCAGAATGCCGTCGGAAGTAGTGGCGTCAAGAGACATAAGAGAAACGCAGTTGCTGAAATTCAGCGAGGACAGCATCCTGCCTTCACATCCGAATTCGCTTATCGCATCGCCCTGTATCGTGATTGCCGTGCCTTGTGATATGCCGTAGTCAAGTTCAATTGTACCGGCATTATACGGTTCCATACCGTTCCCGCAGTCTATTTCTATATTGTAGCCGGTTACATAGATTTGCGTGTCGCTGTATGTATTGTCTTTTATAAAGCTGATTATTTGTTTTGATTTGTTCATCTGGCTTATGCAGATATCATGTGTATCACCGTTTGCAGAGGTCAGCCGCAGGATGCCGACCCTTGTTTCGCTTTCATTGTCCGACAGTGCCGTTACAGTCAGGTCGTTTCCTGTCCTTGATACAGAGAACCAGTCTCCTCCTTTTATGATGGAGAAATCCCATTCATACGGTATCGACATTGTCACTGGTATATTGACCGAAGACCCTGCCGCGTAGGCTGTATGCCAGTAGTCCTGCACATGGAACAGTCCTCCTTGATTCGTATAGGATGCATTGAAAGACTGTTCATACACATCCGGTTTCTCGAGAGTGAACGAAGCCGTACCGTTGGCCTTCTTCAGACGGAAAGTGACTGTATAGCTGCGGTTGAAGTCCAGTACGCGGTCCAGTGAGGTTTCATATGTCGTTGAAGAACCGTCGGCCATGTGCAGAGTGACAGTGCATGTATTGACATCTGTGCCGGGGATGATGTTGAAGGACTCTGTCGTCAAAACGTTGTCAATGAGGGAAAAACCGCCGAATAAGGATGCACTTCCGGAAGCGGTCCAACTGTTGCTGCCCGGGTCGAAGGAAAGTGTGGTACTGAATCCTCCATACGACACTTCCGCTGCCTCTACTGAGTCGTCTGTCATCTGGTTGCCCTCAAAATCAGTGAATATGAGCTTCGACGTGATGATTGAGGACAGCCTGCCCAGAAGTACATCGTAGGCACTTTCGTTGCCTGGAGTTATGCCGAGGGCTGTCCCGAAAAGGATATCTGTGGACATGCCGGCCCACGTCTGGTCCTTGAGTTCAAGAACCAGGGTGCCGTCTTCTCTGGTGCTGAACATAACAGACTGCATATCAGAGCCGTTTATGTTCGAGAACATCACATTCTGGCACTCCTGCGGCACTTTATAGTAATATATGTCCCCCTGGTTTAGGGTATGGGATATCGGATTGATTGTCCCGGAGAGCATTTCATCCTGCGGATAGGCATATATGGTCTGTCCCACTCCTGCCTTTGAAATGATCTCCATTTCAGAAAGCCTCGGCCTGACCATCAGCATCCCGTCCATCCCGTTCCCCGGAGAGCTGATTTCCTGCGTGGAACACGAGGCCAGGACTGCCGCTGCCGCAAATGTAAGTATGTTTATCGTCTTCATATTCTGGTCGGGTTAAAATTCAATGGTATCCTCTACTGTTTCTATCTCGTCCACTGTGAATGTGCCGTCTGCGGAGTTCCATGTGACATCGAAAACGATGCTGTAGTCGGAGTTGGCCGACAGGGGCTCGTCCAGTGTGCCCTGCAGGCTGACTGTCCTTCCGTCTGTCATGGCGAGATTGAAACTTATTGTGCTTACGGTTCCTTCCGCATTAGGGAAGATATACCGGTCGGTGGCGGCAAAGATTGTACGGTCTGACCAAGCGTTTCCGGTAAAGGTGTTGGCTGTATTCCCGTAGTAGGACAGCTCTCCTGTCAGGCTTGAAATGTTGACACCGCTGCAGCAGTTGTCGATAGTGGCTTCAATACTGCTGACCTGCCCTATGTCGAAGTTCCCTCTTATCTCAAGTCCGATGTCTATGCGGGATGCCGGGCGTATGAGAGTCACGGATGTCATGTCATCCTGGAACAGGTCGAACTGTACCGCTGCCGCCAGAATGTCATCCCCGGTGCCTTCCGTCCCGGTCTGCTCTATTCCCCACATGATATCGCTTTCATCCCCGCTGAACATGATATTCAGCCTGGAATCCGGCTCCCGGTTCGTGAACAGTATATTCTTCAGTCCCGGTGTCGTGCTGAAGACCCAGCTGTTTCCGCCGGTGTTCTGCATCTGGCAGCTCTCTGTAGTCGAATTCAAATCCTCGAGCTTCTTGAAGACGTATGCTGTCATGGCGCTTGCTGCCGGTGTCTCCTCGATGTTGCTGAACTTAGGGAAGACAAAATCCGCAGTCAGGCTGTACCGGAGTTCGGCCGGGACATAGATTTCCTCGCTCTTTTCCGAGAGATGTATGCTGCCGTCGCTGCCGGTCGCATATGTCCAGAACGAGTAGTAGGTATCAGGTGTGACACCTGCTTCGAATATGTATTCCGTGTCGGAATTTATGCTCTCGCTGATCTGGCAGCGGCTGCTGAAGTCAAACGCGTTCCCTGATATGGCGTACACGACTCCTGCTTCCGTTATGCCGTATATGTTGTATGCACCGAACTGGATCTGCACTGACCAGGATGTAATCCCGTCTTCCGGTATGCTGATTGTCAGGAATGTATTTCCTGTGATGTCATTGGCAGAGATCTCCATATCCGGTCTGACAGCCGACACATAGTTGATCTGGCTCTGTGAAATGTCCAGGCCGGAAAGGTCTGCTGACTTCAGTCCCGGTATCTCGGCCAGAGTATTGATATTGGAGAGATTGCTGTTCCCGGACAGGTCAAGTTCTTCCAGGAAGGCGGCATTCTCAAGCCCTTCAATGCTGTCTATGAAATTGCCGTTCATCACAAGTTTCCGGACATTCCCCATATCGGATATGAATCCCAGAGTATTGAAATTCCCGCTGTTCTGGATAATGTAGACTTCTGATGCTGACCCATTGTAGCTCTGTGCTGCGTCACACGGCATATCGGTGAGTTCTATCATAGGGCTGGCGACTCCGTCCAGAGACGAAATGCCGTGTAGGCTGTTGCAGGAGACTATGACTATGCCGTCCTGCACGTATTCAAGTATCTCCAGGTTGGAAATGTCATAGATGTCACTGCCTTCGAAGATCAGGCCCGGATCTGTGTAGGATGCCATATAGCCTCCGGAGACACAGTTCCCTATGATAAGCCGCCCGTTCACCCCGGTATAGATGAAATTCTCGACATCTTCCTGCGACCTGATGTAAAGGTCCCCGTCGTATACTTCATCCGCTCCTGAAGAGGTATATCCGGACTGGGTCACTGTGACATAGATACTGCCTTTGCCGGACTGGGGCGATATGGCGACTGTAGCCCGTCTTTCGGACCGCTTGGTGTTCCTGCTTGCCTGGAATGTTATGCCGGCCGTGCCTGCGGCTTCATCATAGGAAATCTTCAGGTTTGAGATCCATGAAGTGGAACTGCCCTGGTAGTTCACCTTGGCCGTTATCTTTAAATTTGTCTTTATCCTGATTTCTCCTGTCAGCTGCTGCTGGGTCCCTGATGCAGGCATGGTTATGCTCCCTCCTGAGAGTATCTCAAATGAGGGGAAAGCCCCGGACATCCCCTCTTCATAAGGATGCGAGCACTGGATAAGCAGAAGTGCGGCTGCCAGCGCAAGGACCGGCATGGTGATATTCAGTAATGCTTTTCTCATGTCTAGTCCTCCTTATTTTTTGAAAACAGACTGTCTGCTGTTGAACAGACGGAACCCCAGCCCGACCTGCATTGTCATATTCTTGCTCGGGTCGGCAGTCATGACGTAACTGTATCCTAATGCCTTTGTGAAGCGGAAGTTGAGGAAGACTACCTTCCCCATGTTGATGACTGCTCCGGCCACCAGGCTCCCGTAGTCCAGGATTCCTGTGTCTTCAACTGCCTGCTCCCCGTCCAGTGACAGCGTTCCGGAGAGGGCTATGGACTGCTGGTATCCTACTTCGAAAGCGAATCCTTTCGAGCACCACAGCTGCAGACATATCGGGATGTCGACGTATGAATGCTTCGTCTTGGCTGAAGAATAGCCGGCCATGTCGATATTGTATCCGGCCGAATGGAAATTGTAGAGGACATCTGCCTGCAGGCCTACGATATTGCCTGCCTTGATACCGGCAAAAATGCCACCGCCTCCTCCCATCTGCATGAAAGTCTTTGGGGTGATTTCTGTCCCGGTGAATGTCGCTATACCTTCTCCGCGGATTCCTGCGGAGACTTTAACTGTCTGGGCATGAGCGATACATATACTGCTTGACAGCAGTATGACCGCCAACATCTTTTTAAACATTGTTGTTCTCGGGTTATAATTACCTACACACTTTTACAGTGCAAAGATAATTATAAAAAGGGAACAATGGAAATTTTAGACACTGTTTTGAAATTTTCCGATATAAATTCCAAGACAATGTCTTTATGACTAAGCAACAGCTTCTTGATCCTTCTGAGGCTCCTGAAAACGGGATGCCGCCTCCGGGGGGGAGGTCAAATGCTGAAATTGTGGTAGTGCGGCCCGAAACGTCTGAACGCCGCCCTGTCAAGCTCTTCCCTATGGTCAGGATGGGCGATGCTAATGATGAGTTTGGCCCGCTCCTGAAGAGACTTGCCGTACAGGTCCACGGCTCCGTATTCAGTGACAAGGTAGTGGATGTGGGCACGGGATGTGACTACGCCTGCTCCCTCGAAAAGAGTAGGGGATATCTTGCTTTCCCCGCGCTTTGTGCTTGATGGCATGGCTATTATGGCTTTCCCTCCTTCGGAGAGTGATGCCCCGTATATGAAGTCTACCTGCCCTCCGGCACCGGAATAGAATTTCGTGCCCAGGGAATCGGCGCAGACCTGTCCTGTAAGGTCTACCTGAAGGGCTGAATTGATGGCTGTGGTCTTGGGGTTCTGTGCGATATTGAACGGGTTGTTGGTATACCCGACATCCATCATCGAGACCATCGGATTGTCGTCAAGGAACTCATAGCACTTTTGTGAGCCCATTACAAAAGTCGAAACAAGCTTCCCCTTGTCTATTCCCTTGGCAGAGCCGTTTATCACACCCTTCTCCACCAGCCGGAGGACCCCGTCTGCAAACATCTCGGTATGGATACCCAGGTTCCTGTGGCTGCCGAGCTGTGCCAGTACGGCATTCGGGATGGCTCCTATGCCCATCTGCAGGCATGCCCCGTCTTCGACAAGCTCTGCGCAGTGCCTGCCTATGGCCTCTTCTACCTCATCCGGCTCGTGGAAATCGGCCGGCAGGAGAGGTGTGTCGTCTTCTACGAAAATGTCTATCATGTCCATAGGTATCATGGCCTGGCCCCATGCCCGGGGCTCGTATCTGTTCACTACCGCGATTACAGTCTTTGCACATTCTATCGCCGCGAGCGTGGCGTCCACAGATGTGCCGAGTGAGACGAATCCGTGCTTGTCAGGCGGGCAGACCTGGATCATGGCTACATCGCATTTCAGGGCTCCGCACCGGTAGAGCTTCTGCGTCTCGCTCAGAAGCACAGGTATATAGTCCGAGTATCCGCTCTGGACGCTTTTGCGCACATTTGCACCTATGAAGAATCCCTGGTGGAAAAAGACCCCTTCGAATTCAGGGTCAGTGTAGGGCGCCTGTCCTTCTGTGTGAAGGTGGTGGATTTTTACATCCTTGAGCTCTCCTGCTTTACCTCTGCGGCACATGGCCTCGATCAGAATACGGGGTGCGCTTGCCACGCTGCTCAGATGTACATGGTCTCCTGACCTGATTACTTTGACGGCCTCGTCGGCCGATACGAAATGGATGTCTTTTCTCATGCAGTCAAAAGTTTTATCTTCTTGTTTGCCGTCAGTCCGGCGAATTTATGCGGTTCAGGTTCCAAATATAGTACAATTTGTTGTATTTTTGCGCGCTTTGAAAA
>JADIMB010000060.1 GCA_017694995.1 Candidatus Cryptobacteroides faecavium
CCGAATTTCACGAACCACTCTTTCAAGGACTGGGAGGCATCCCTGGCACTCATACCCTTGAGCTGTGCCAGATACATGGCCTGGTCTCCTACCTTCATTTTGCGGTAAAGCCCGCGTTCCTCAGGAAGATAACCTATTTTCTCCACATCCTGCTGGGTGATGGGATGACCGTCGAAAAGGACTGTGCCGCCACTGGGGATTGTGATCCTGTTGATGATTCGGATCAGAGTAGTCTTTCCGGCTCCGTTAGGTCCCAGAAGTCCGAAGATCATCCCTTTGGGGATATCCACAGACACATGGTCAAGAGCCACTTTTTCTCCGAAGCTCTTGCTGACGTCTTTACATTGAATGATGTCCATTTTATATATTTATTAAAAGTTTGTCTGTCCAGGCCGCACCGACCGCTGTATTTCAATTCAATATCTTTGTCACAAGCTCTGTAAGCAGCTGCTCGGGAGTCGCTTCGCCCACGTCTCCGCCTTTCCCTTTATAGTCAAACTCTTTCAGCAGCGAAATCACTGACATGCACTTTTTCAGAGGGTAGTTGGCTACAGCCTTGTCATACTCCGCGAAAAAATAAGGGTTCACGCCCAGTACCTTGGCCTTCATATCGTTGCCCGGCCGGGGGTTACCTGCCAGAAGGGCCTCGTACTTCAGGATCCTGTAGAAATGAGTGAACAATGCACTCACCGCCATAGGCATGGCGAACTTCGGCGACGCCCCGATATAGGCCGCTATCCTGAGTGCTTTAGGGGCATTCTTCAAGGAGAGCTCCCTTGTGAGTTCGAATATGCTGTACTGCCTGCTTATGCCCACATTCTTCTCAATGTCACCTGCCGCCACACGTACAGTCCCTTCCGGAAGGTTCTTCATGAGCTTGTCTGTCTCGACCGCGATCTTCGAAAGGTCGGTACCCGCATATTCTCCGAGAAGGGCTGCCGCATCCGGGGCGATCTGAAGTCCCCTGCCGGCATAATAGGATGAAATCCAACGTGGTATCTCATAGTCCCTCAACGAGTTCGACTCCACCACCACTCCTATCTTGGAGACGGACTTGTACAGTGATTTCCTCTTGTCCGCAGATGCTCCGTGCATACATATCACCAGGACAGTGGAGTCCAGGGGCCTGCTGCAGTATACGGACAGGTCCTCCAGGGACTTCATCATCTGCGCCTCCTTCACTACTACCAGCTGGCGTTCGGCGAACACAGGATATCGTCTGGCAGTGGTCATGACAGTCTCGGCATCGGTGTCAGCCCCGTAGAAAATGCTCTGGTTAAAGTCCCTCTCGCTTTCATCCAGGGCGTTCTGGACTACAGCCTCGCACACCATGTCAGGGTAGAACGGCTCGTCGCCCATAAGGAGATACACAGGCTTGAATATCCCGTTGCGGGCCTGCGAGACCAGTTCCCGACACAATGAGTCCGTTTCTGCAAATCCTTTAGCCATAACCGTGCAAATATACGAAAAATCAGATTATCTCCTCCCTGTCATGCAAATCCTTGATCCTCAACTGTATATTCGCTATGCCCCTATAATAGTTCTCTACTATTGTATAGCAGATGTCGACAGGGTTGCCGGCCTTTATATGCTCGAAATGCTCAGCCTTGTTGAAGGCTATGGCCGAGATGTGGTGATACGGCTGCGACTCCTGGATGAGCTCCAGTTTCAGATGCCCGGCTTCAGCCCCGACCCGGCGTCCGTTACCGTTGTCATAGACATTCTCCGTCATGAAGACAGGGGCGTTGTTGCCCGGTCCGAAAGGCTGGAACTGTTTCAGTATCCGGAAGAACTTCGGGGTGATCTGGTCGAAGTCGAGCTTCGAGTCCACTGTGATTACAGGAGTGAGCATCTCGGAAGTGATCCTGTCCCCGATGAACTTCTCTATCCTTGCGCAGAACTCCGGGAGACGGTCTTCTTTCAGAGTAAGGCCAGCGGCATAGAGGTGGCCCCCGAAATTGTCCAGGAGGTCCGCGCATCCCTCTATGGCATCATACAGGTCAAAGCCCTGGACACTGCGCGCAGACCCGGTGACATAGCCGTTCGACCTGGTAAACACTATCGTGGGCTTATAGAACGCCTCCACAAGACGGGAGGCCACTATACCGACCACTCCCTTGTGCCACTCCGGGTTGTATACGATTGTCGCATTGCCGAAAGAAAGGCAGTTGCCGCTACGGACCATCTCCAGGGCCTCCTGGGTGATCTTGCGGTCTATGTCCTTCCGTTCATTGTTGTATTCGTTGATTTCGCAGGCGATCCTTGTGGCCGTATTATCGTCCGTGGAGGTAAGCAGCTCCACAGCCACCCGCCCGGACTCCATCCTGCCTGCGGCATTGATCCTCGGCCCTATCTTGAAAACTATATCGTCAATGGTGATATGTGACGGCTCAAGCCCTGAAAGGCGCATCATCGCAAGCAGCCCGAGCCTCGGGTTCTCGTTCATCCTCTTGAGTCCGTAATGGGCCAGTATCCTGTTCTCCCCGGTGACCGAGACAAGGTCTGAAGCTATGCTCACCACCAGCAGGTCCAGAAGAGGCACCAGCGACTCGAAAGGTATCCCGTGCAGGGAAGAATAGGCCTGGACCAGCTTGAAGCCCACCCCGCACCCTGACAGGTCATCGAAAGGATAGCTGCAGTCCTCCCGCTTCGGGTCAAGGACAGCCACAGCCGCAGGAAGCTCGTTCTCGGGAAGATGATGGTCGCAGATGATCACGTCTATACCTTTGCCGGCGGCATATTCCACCTTGTCGTTGGCCTTGATCCCGCAGTCAAGCGTGATGATAAGGGAAAAGCCGTTATCCGCAGCCCAGTCTATACCTTTATAAGATACGCCGTATCCCTCGTCATACCGGTCCGGGATATAGAAATCGGCCAGAGGTGTGAGCTGGCGCAGAAAGGAGTATACCAGAGAGACCGCTGTCGTGCCGTCGACATCATAGTCCCCGTAGACAAGGACCTTCTCTCCGGAAGAGAGCGCTGTACGGAGTCTTCCGACAGCCTTGTCCATATCTTTCATGAGGAAAGGGTCATGCAGATTCTTCAGGTCAGGCCTGAAAAACGCCCTTGCTTCCTGGAAAGTAGACACACCTCTCTTCACAAGGAGCTCCGCTAGTACCGGATCCACTCCCAGTTCCGAGGCGAGCCTGCTGACGGTTTCCCGGTCGGCCGGCTCCTTGAATATCCACTTTTTTTCTTTAAGCATAACATACAAAGATATACTTTTTATCTGAAAAAGTCAGAAATTTTATCAATATAAATTTTCACTCTTTGTTTTCCCGGCATCGGGACAGGAAAAGTCCATAAAAGAATTTTCAGGAAAATCTGAACAGCTTCTGATAAAGGCAGAATTTTAATTTTTAAAATTAGAATTTATTATAGTACTTTTGCAGGTTTGTAAAGGCCCTGTC
>JADIMB010000061.1 GCA_017694995.1 Candidatus Cryptobacteroides faecavium
CTCATATCCAATGCTTTCAAATACACCCCTGACAACGGGGATATCCACATATCCCTGTATGTGGACGAATATTCCGACAAACTGTACTTTACCGTAACGGACAACGGTGTCGGGATACCGGAGTCCGAGCTCCCTTATATCTTCCAGAGGTTTTTCCAGTCTTCAGTGACAAGGGACAGGATCAAGGGAACAGGACTGGGGCTTTATCTGGTCAGGAAATATGTCGAAGTGCACGGAGGAACCATCGAAGTGTCTTCGCATGAAGGGCAGGGGACCTCGTTCATAGTAGAGTTCCCGTTCCGGGAATATGCCGTGAATCTGCATGCCAGAAAGGATAAGGAAACGAAAGAGCCCAAGCCGTACCGTGTGCTGGTAGTCGAGGACAATGAAGAGCTGTCATCGTTTCTGGCGGATTTCCTGTCCGAGACGGTGGACGTATATACGGCATGGAACGGCAGGGACGGACTGACGCTGTTCAGGAGAATCAGGCCGGACCTGGTCATAGCGGACATGATGATGCCTATCATGGACGGTATGGAGATGTGCGGCAGGATAAGACAGGAGAAAGGCGGACAGTCTGTTCCGGTAATCATGCTTACCGCGAAGTCGGACCAGATGACCGAGACGGAATCCATACGTGCCGGGGTGGACTGTTTCATGCCGAAGCCTTTCAATGCGGAGAAACTCAAGCTCAAGGTAATGAGCCTTCTGGAAAGCCGTCGCAGGCAGAAGGAGTCGGTTCTTGCGGATTCGCTTTCTTCCCATAAGGAGATAAGCCAGATTTCCCAGAACGAGAAATTCCTTTCGGAGGTCACCGGAATCATAGAGGAGAATATCAGTCTTCCGGAGCTGAATGTCACATTTTTGGCCGAAAAGGTCCATGTCTCCACCAAGCAGCTTGCAAGGAAGCTCAAACCTCTTACCGGGCTTACTCCGGTGGATTATATAAAGAGCATACGTATAAAGCAGGCTTCTCTTATGCTTGCGCAGGGACGGTTCTCTGTCGCGGAGGTAATGTATTCGGTAGGGTTCACCGATCCGTCGTATTTCGCGAAGTGCTTCCAGCAGGAATACGGATGTACTCCGAGCCAGTATCTGAAATCGAACAGATAGGACAAAAAGGCCATTTGTCCTATCTGTTTTTTTAAATGTCCGTTTTGTCTTTAGAAAATGTAAGCTTTGTGGTTAATTTTGTATTTGCTTTTTCGGCATTATGCTGATAATGGTAACAATTTATTACTAATAACCAACTAACTACATTATGAAACAGCACCGAAACGTGTTATGCCTGTTGCTCGCAGGCTTTATGATGCTGTCATCCCTGCTGGCGAATGCCCAGGTGCATACAGTCAGGGGAACAGTCACAGACGAGACAGGAGCTCCGGTGATAGGAGCGGGAATTCTAATCCAAGGCACTACATCAGGTACGACTACCGATGTTGACGGTACCTATGTAATTGAAGTTTATCCGGACCAGGTACTCGAGATAAGCTGCGTGGGATATAAGCCGGTCACGGTCACTCCGGGGGAGAGGGCCGTGGTGGATATACAGCTTGAGACTGACACCACAGTCCTGGAAGACGTGGTGGTAGTGGCTTACGGTACACAGAAGAAGGTCACTCTTACCGGTGCAGTGTCAGCCGTGTCATCCAAGGACCTTGAGGATATACCTGTGGCAAATACCGCCACCCTCCTGCAGGGACGTATGCCGGGACTTGTGCTCACTCAGAACGGAGCCCAGGCCGGAAACGACTCCCCTGAGATCAGGATCAGGGGTGTGGGGACATTCAACAACAATGACCCTATGGTCCTCATAGACGGTGTCGAAGGAACCCTCTCCCAGATTTCCGACATACCGTCCGCCGACATAGAGAGCATTTCTGTCCTCAAGGACGCGGCTTCGTCGGCTATCTACGGTGTGAGGGCGGCAAACGGTGTGATCCTCATCACCACCAAGAGAGGAGGGGAGTCCCGCACCAAGGTCACTTACAACGGAAGCTATACTCTCCAGACCCCTACCGTACTTCCTGACTATGTGGACGGATACAACTGGGCCCTTATGTACAATGACGCCCAGAGGGCCAACGGGGCCACGGAAGGCCTGTACGATGATGTCGCCCTGCAGAAACTCAAGGACGGGTCCGACCCTGACCACTATGCCAACACTGACTGGCTCAGGGCTGTGATGAGGAACGCCAGCATGCACCAGCACAACCTCTCTGTGTCCGGCGGCAGCAAGAACACACATTACATGGTGTCCCTCTCTTATGCCAACCAGGAAGGTATAATGCTCAACACAGGTGTGGAGAAGATCTCTTTCAGGTCCAACCTCGACACAAGGTACAAGCGCTTCTTCTTCGGACTTAACATATCCGGAAACAGGAACAACGTGACAGAGCCGGCGGTGGCGCCTTCAGGTGAGACCAGTATCATGCGTTATGTGTCATGGTTCACACGCCCTACCGTCCCTGTGCAGTATTCCAACGGGCTGTACGGCTATGTCGACGGTACAGTAAAGGATGCCGAGAAGGTGAAGAACCCTATCGACAACATGAACCGCGGCTACCGTCTGAACAACTACTGGAGGCTGAACGGCAAGGCTTTCGCCGGGATTGACATCATAGACGGGCTCAAGTTCCAGACCAGCCTTTCATACAACTTCGACTTCAACGCCAAGAAGACATATCTGGACAAGGAGCACGCACGATATGACGCCGAGGGGAACGAACTGAAGGCCCCTGGCGAGAACAACACCCTCACCGATTACTACTGGCGTCAGCTGAGGTGGGCCAACGAGAACCTCCTTACCTACGACCAGACATTCGGCGACCACACCATAGGAGTCCTTCTGGGACACTCCATCCTCGGAAACCAGGTCTATATCACACAGGCCTCCAAGCAGGGCTTCCCTACGGAGACTATCTACGAGCTGAACGGCGGTACCCTGAACCCTGCAGCCAGCGGAAGCCTGCAGGAGTATTCTCTGCAGTCATTCTTCGGCCGTGTGAAATACAGCTACGCTGACCGCTACCTCTTCGAGTTCACTCTCCGCCATGACGGGTCTTCACGTATGCCGAAAAACAACAGATACGCTACATTCCCTTCAGTCTCAGCCGGATGGGTATTCTCCAACGAGCCGTTCATGTCCGAGTACAAGGACTGGTTCTTCGGAAAAGTGCGTGCATCATGGGGAACACTCGGAAACCAGGAGATCGGAAACTATCCTTATGCCGTGACACTCGGAGCAAGCGGAAACTACTATTTCGACCAGAACGGCAACAAGCAGACTGGTGTAGTGCAGACATCCGTGGCCAACGAGAACATCAAATGGGAGACAACCCGCACAGTGAATGTCGGACTCGACCTGGGATTCCTCCAGAACCGCATCACCGCCACATTCGACTGGTATGACAAGAAGACATACGACATCCTGATGCAGCTTTCCATGCCGGGGATATTCCTCGGGTCGCTAGCCGCACCTTACCAGAATGTCGGAGCCGTGAGGAACCGCGGATGGGAGCTCAGCATGAACTATCAGGACCACAAGGGCGACTGGAGCTGGTTTGCAGGCTTCAACCTCTCCCATGTGAAGAACACTATCCTTACAATGGGCGATCTTACTGAAAGCATCAGCGGCAACACGATCAACCGTGTCGGAGAACCTATCGGGGCTTATTACGGCATCAAGGCCATCGGTCTGTACCGCAATGACGCCGACCTCGCCCGCACAAACGCCGAGGGCAAGGTCATCACCCAGTACGGAGCTGCGGCAAAGCTCGGTGACATCATGTACGAGGATTTCAACGGAGACGGGAATATAGATGACAATGACCGTCAGATAATCGGGAACCCGTTCCCGGACTTCACATACGGATTCAATATAGGATTCTCCTGGAAGAACCTGGATGTGAGCACATTCTGGCAGGGGGTCGCAGGTATTTACCGTTACAGCTGGGAGACTACCACAGACATAAGGGGTAATTTTACCGACCGCTGGCTTGACCGCTGGTCACAGGACAACGTGGACGGTTCGCTTCCTGCTCTTGGCCGCTCGGTGAACGACAAGATGTCATCATTCTGGCTGGAGAGGTCCGACTATCTCCGTCTGAAGAACCTGGAGATCGGGTATACTTTCCGCCAGAAGGAGCTGGGCAAGGCCGGCATATCGCACATACGTGTATATCTGTCAGGCACAAACCTGCTCACTTTCACCAAACTTGAGGACTGGGATCCGGAGAAGACATCAGGTGACACACGTAATGACATCCACCCGAACATGAGGACATATTCTATAGGCCTTAATATCGAGTTCTAATCATAAGGAGGAATAATACAATGAAAATCAATAATATACTAGGAATTGCACTGTCTGCCGCCATTCTGCTGCCGGCGGCATCCTGCTCAGATTTCCTGCAGAAGGACAATCCTAACCAGCTGTCCCAGGGCACATACTGGAAGACGGAAACCGATGCCCTTATGGCACTTACAGCCTGCTATGACGCCTTGCAGACGATCAATATGTACAACGACAATGTCGACGGAGGAGGCTTCGGTGTCATCCGCAGGGAATGTTCCACAGACAACGGGTGGCATACCTGGGGGACATGGTGCGCCGGCGCTGAAATCGCCATGGGCACATTCTCCACAAGCTACGGGCACACCAACAATTACTGGAAGGGCAACTATGAGGTCATCAAGCGGTGCAACACCCTGATCGAGAACATAAACCTGATCCCGGACATGAGCGATGACGCCAAGAACGCCTATGTGGCCGAGGCTGTGACCCTCAGGGCGCTGATGTACTGCAACCTGGTGTCCACTTTCAGGGATGTCCCTTATCTTACCAAGCCTCTTACTCTCCAGGCCGCCCAGGCTCCGAAAACACCGAAGGCGGAGATAGCGGAGTCTGTGATCGCTGACCTCAAGACATATGTACCTATGCTTCCGGCCAAGGGCACTGAAGCCACAGGACGCATGACGCGCGAGGCAGGATATGCCATCCTGGGACGTATGGCGCTTTACAACGAGAGATGGGACGATGCCATAGAGGCATACAGACAGGTGATAGGCAAGGTACAGCTTTTCAAGTCCGGCGACGGCACGGATTACAGGGCCAATTTCGCCGACCTGTTCAGGACCGAGAACGAGACCTGTGACGAAATCCTGTTCAGTGTACACTATGTAGGTCCTGGGCAAGGCGAGGGGTCTACATTCGGAATCGCGTGGAAGGCACCGTTGAATGCCGCCGAGGCAAGCCTGGACCTTGCGGACGAGTACTACTATACGGACGGCCTTCCTATCGGGCAGACATCCATGTACGACAAGCAGAGGGAAGACTACGACACCTCGAATCCTGACCTCAAGCGCTGGGAGAACAAGGACCCGCGTTTCTATGCCACTATCATGGCCCCGGGAATGGAATGGAACGGGACGGTCTATGACTATTCCGCGGACAACAAGAAGCTGAAGGCCAAGTCCACCTGCCACATCCGCAAATTCTTCACTCCATGGGACACCGCCAACGAATATGACGGGACAATGGACTATTATGTGATCAGATATGCCGAAGTGCTTGTATCCCTGGCCGAGGCCATGAACGAGAAAGGCGGGTACGACGCATCTGATATCACAGGATACATCAACGAGCTGAGAAACCGTGTCGGCATGCCGACTGTCGAGGAAGGCGAGGTGGCCAAAATGGGGCTCACCCTTGACCAGGAGACACTCAGGAAGATCATCCGTCATGAAAGGAGAGTGGAACTTGCATTCGAGGACCTGCGCTTCGCCGACCTTTACCGCTGGAAAGACAAGGACGGCAGGACAGAGTGGGAAGTGTCACAGCAGAGGCTCTCGGACTGGGAGACAGGCAAGGTTTCCCTGTATGAAAGGAACTACCGCGGGCCTCAGGACACTGTGTGGCCTATCCCTCAGACCGAGATAGATACAGGCGGCGGAATACTTGTACAGCATGATGAGTGGAAATAAGCTTTTTTTCCTTGTAATGACCATATTGTCTGTCGGGTCCTGTTCCGGTTCGGGGACAGGGGCCGGCAGACCTCTTCCATACGGTACTGCTCCGCAGGAGTATGAAGGTTATGAACTTGTATGGTCGGATGAATTCGATTCTCCCGGACGGCCGGCGGCCCACTGGTCTTACGAAAGCGGTTTCGTGCGCAACGGCGAGCTGCAGTGGTACCGGCCTGAAAACGCGGAGGTGCGCGGAGGCTGCCTTGTGATCACGGCAAGGGCGGAGACAGTGCCCAATCCATGGTATGACAGCCTCAGTACTGACTGGCGTAAAAACCGCAGGAGAGCGGAATTCACATCAGCCTGCGTCACCACATCAGGAAGTTTCAGCTTCAGGTACGGGAGGATGGAAGTGCGTGCCAGGATCCCTGTGGCACAGGGCGCATGGCCGGCGATCTGGACTCTCGGGCAGGATGTCCCGTGGCCGGACGGAGGGGAGGTGGATGTGATGGAGTTCTACCGCAGGGACGGCTATCCGGAGATAATGGCCAACGCCTGCTGGCCTGCGTCCCCACGGGACACTGTGCCGGAAGACGCCCCCGGTACCGCAATGACTGTCGCCAGTGACTTTGTCACCCCGGACGGGACCGTCAGGTGGGACGAGACCAAGACACCGCTGTCTTATTTCACCGGTAGAAACAGCCGCTGGGCCGGGGAATTCCATTTGTGGAGGATGGACTGGGACCCTGGGTATATCAGGATATATCTGGACGGGGAACTGCTCAATGAAATCAATCTGAGAAAAGCGGATATGGCAGGGACGGCATCCGGCGGGGAACCGTTCAACCCTTTCAGCAACGGCAGAGAAGGTTCCGGACATTATATCCTGCTGAATCTGGCCATAGGGGCCAATGGTGGAGAGCCTGACCTGGCTTCATTCCCTCTTGAGTATGAAGTGGACTTTGTCCGGGTGTACAGGGCTGCCCCTGCGGAGGCGGAATGAATTTCGGAAATCGGAAAAAATTCCGTAAAATTGTATCCGGTAAAACTGTAACCTGACATCTTCCGGCCCGAATTGGATATTGATGTGAGACATATGCTGCTTTCTGCTGCGGCCCTCCTTGCTGCAGTGCATCTGCCTTGTGCCGCATGGGCGCAGGCGGATGAGATCTGGTTTGACAGCCCCGCGTCCTTCAGCGGCGCCGCGGCATGGGCACTGCCGCACTCAGGCACCGCCAACCCTGATCCGGAATGGGAGTCTTCATCCCTCCCGCTCGGGAACGGCTTCATGGGAGCGAATGTGATGGGGTCTGTCTGTACCGAGCGCGTCACCCTGAATGAGAAGACCTTGTGGAGAGGCGGCCCTGGCGTGCCTGGCGGGGCCGCGTATTACTGGGATGTGAACAGGCAGTCGCAGGGGGCCCTTGGGCAGATACGTCATGCCTTTGCCCGTGGAGACAACGGCGCGGCTGATTCTCTCACAAGACATTTCTTCAGCGGCCTTGCCTCGTATGAGGCTTCGGAGGAAAGCCCGTTCCGTTTCGGCTCTTTCACCACCCTTGGCGAGGTCACTGTGGATACGGGGATTCCCGCCGGGCCGGTCCCGGACTACAGGAAGTCCCTTTCCCTGGACGATGCCGTGGCTTCGGTCAGCTTCAGGAGCGGGGGCGCGTACTACAGGAGGGAATTCTTCATCTCGTATCCAGACCGCGTGATGGTGATGAGATTCACTTCCGACACGCTGCAGGACCTCATCCTGCGTTATACTCCCAATCCTGAATCGCGGGTCCGTGTGCTGAATGACGGGAAGGACGGTGTCCTTTATGAAGGGAAGCTGGACAGCAACGGGATGGAGTTCGCGGTGCGCCTGTCAGTCATCGCGGACGGAGGGGCGGTTTCTGTGCATGATGACGGCAGCCTGGCCGTGACCGGCGCCGGCGAAGCTGTGTTCATCCTTGCAGCGGCTACGGACTACAGGATGAATTTCGACCCGGATTTCACTGATCCGGCGGCCTACCGTGGGGAAGATCCGTCGGATGTGACAGCCGGGTTCATGGGCAAGGCGCGAAGACTTGGATACGGAAGACTTTTGTCGAGGCACACGGAGGACTACCGGGAACTGTACGGCAGGGTGGTCCTTGACCTGGCTCCAGGGGCGGAAGACCCTTATGACTCGCTTCCTGCGCCTGAAAGGCTTGCAAGATACAGGGAGGGGAATCCTGACCCGGGTCTCGAGTCCATGTATTTCCAGTTCGGGCGTTATCTGCTGATCTCCTCCTCGCGTCCAGGCAGTATGCCCGCCAATCTGCAGGGAATATGGCACAACGGTGTGGACGGCCCGTGGCATGTAGACTATCACAACAATATCAATATCCAGATGAACTACTGGCCCGCCCTGGTGACAGGGCTCGGGGAATGTTGTGTGCCTCTGACGGATTACATCCGTACCCTCGAGAAGCCGGGCAGGCGTGTCGCGCAGAGCTATTTCGGGGCCGGCGGATGGACCGCATCCATATCTTCCAACATATTCGGATTCGCATCACCTCTCTCCAGCCGGGACATGAGCTGGAACCTCATACCTGTAGCAGGCCCGTGGCTTGCCACTCATCTTTGGGAGTACTATATGTTCACTCAGGACCGCGGCTGGCTTAAGAAGACCGGATATCCGCTGATCAGGGGCAGCGCCGAGTTCCTGACTGGGTATCTGTGGAGATCTCCCGGAGGCGAGTATATGGCCTGCCCTTCCACTTCGCCTGAGCACGGGCCTGTGGACAAGGGGACCGCATTTGCCAATTCCGTGGCCCGGGAGCTTCTGGAGGATGCCGCGGCCGCTGCTTCCGTGCTGGGATGCGACCCCGTGGAGAGCGGCAGATGGGCCGCCATAGCGGACAGCATCGCCCCGCTGAGGACAGGGAGATACGGGCAGCTGATGGAATGGAGCAGCGATATAGACGACCCGGAGGACCGCCACAGGCACGTGAACCATCTTTTCGGGCTGCACCCGGGGCGTTCCATTTCACCTGTGACGACCCCGCAGCTTGCCGCGGCCTCGAAAGTGGTGCTGGAGCACCGCGGTGACCTCGCGACAGGATGGAGCATGGCCTGGAAGCTCAACCAGTGGGCCCGGCTCCACGACGGGGACCGCGCATACCGCCTGCTCAGGACCCTTCTGAGCGAGGGGACTACAGACAATCTCTGGTGCATACATCCTCCGTTCCAGATAGACGGGAATTTCGGAGGATGCGCCGGCATGGCTGAAATGCTGCTTCAGAGCCATATGGGCTTTATCCATCTCCTGCCTGCTCTTCCTTCCGCATGGAAGTCGGGGCGCATCTGCGGACTCCGTGCAAGGGGCGGTTTCGTGCTTTCCTTGGCATGGGAGGACGGCAGGCTTGCCTGGTGCGAGATTTATTCCGCATCCGGCAACCCGTATACGGTGTACTATGACGGGCAAAGCCTCTGCATTCCGGCAGGCAAAGGGAAGACATTCAGGATTGTACCCGGAGAGGGGAAAGGATTGACAATGGAATAACATTATATCACGCGCGTATGAAAAGAAAAGAGATTATCCTGCTGTGTGCACTGCTTCTGGCGTCATGCTCCGCACCTGAAGGAAAGGACGGGGATGACAATATCCCTTACCGGAATACTGTAAAGATCGAGGCAGACGACACCCGTGAAGAGATTGTCGCGAAAGCGGCTCATGTGGTGCCTTCTCCGGTACAGCTCTCGGCCCTTGAAAACGAGTTTATAGCATTTGTCCATTTCGGGCCCAATACATTCACCGGGAAAGAATGGGGGACAGGCATGGAGTCCCCTTCCATCTTTGCACTGGAGGAGCTTGACACAGACCAGTGGTGCCGTGCGATGAATGCAGCCGGGATGAAGATGGTGATACTCACGGTGAAGCACCATGACGGATTCGTCCTGTGGCAGAGCCGCTATACTGACCATGGAATCATGTCCACCGGCTTCAGGGACGGCAAGGGCGACATCCTGAAAGACCTGTCGGCCTCATGCGGGAAATACGGCCTCAAGCTCGGGATATATCTTTCCCCTGCTGACCTCTACCAGATAGAGAGCCCTGAGGGCCTGTACGGCAATCTGAGCGAGTACACCCTGAGGACCATCCCGCGGGAAGTCCCCGGGCGGCCTTTCAAGGACACCAGGAAATTCGAGTTCGTGGTGGATGACTACAACGAATATTTCCTCAACCAGCTTTTCGAACTCCTTACCGAATACGGCCCTGTCCATGAAGTATGGTTCGACGGGGCGCATCCGAAACGTAAAGGCGGGCAGAAGTACAACTACAGTGCCTGGAGGGAGCTTATACGCACTCTGGCTCCTGAGGCTGTCATTTTCGGACGGGAGGATGTCCGGTGGTGCGGGAATGAGGCCGGAGGCACCCGCCGGACGGAATGGAACGTCATCACATACCCTGACAATCCGGACACCGCCACTGTCTTCCCTGACAGGACTGCGGAAGACCTTGGCAGCAGGGATATGCTTTATGAGGCGGAGTACCTGCACTACCAGCAGGCCGAGACCAATACTTCTATCAGGGAAGGATGGTTCTGGAGGGATGACACCAGGCAGGGAGTAAGAAGCGCGGATGACGTTTTCGACATTTATGAACGTTCTGTAGGGGGCAACTCCACGTTCCTGCTTAACATACCTCCTGGCAGGAATGGCCGTTTCTCGGACAGGGATGTGGCTGTCCTTGAGGAAGTGGGCCGAAGGATAGAGGCTACATACGGGACGGACCTGCTGGAAGGGGCAAAAGGCCCGAAGGCCGTCCTGGACAATGACCCTGGCACATATTATACGATGGACGGGCCTGGAAGTGAATTCGTGGTGCGGATGAAGAAGCCTGTGACTGTCAACAGGATAATGATCCAGGAGGCAGTCTCCAAGAGAAGCGAGCGCGTCGAAAGCCATGCGGTGGACGCATGGGTGGACGGGCAGTGGAAAGAGATAGCCTCGGCCACAAACATAGGCTACAAGCGTATTCTCCGCTTCCCTGATGTGACTACAGACAGGCTCCGTTTCAGGCTTCTGGAGTCGAGGCTTTCCCCTGCAATCAGCCATTTCTCCGCGCACTTCTACCAGGCCGGGGCTCCGCGTCTTGCCGTTTCCCAGGCTTTCGACGGCACTGTGACCATAGCCCCTGCACCGCAGGACTTCGGCTGGAAGAGCCACGGCGAGAATGCCACGGCAAACCTTACTGCGGGATGCAGGATTTATTACACCATGGACGGGTCTGAGCCGTCCGTGTCGTCTGAAGAATACACTCTCCCGCTGAAGCCGGATGGCCCGTGCGTGCTCAAGGCTGTGGCTGTGCTGCATGGGGAGAAAGGCGCAGTCGCGGAAGAAAGGCTGGGCTATGCCAAGTCCGGGTGGAAGCTCCTGGGGTGCAGCAGCCAGGAAAGCGGACATCCTGCATCCGCCGCCTTTGATGCCGATCCTGGCACATTCTGGAGTTCCGGGAAAGGAGGCTTCCCTCACACCATTGCACTTGACCTGGGAGAAGAAAGGACTGTCAGCGGCTTTGCCTACACTCCGCAGACAGCCGGGCCGGATGGCATGATGTCATCCGGCTGTGTGGAGGTGAGCCATGACGCGAAGGCGTGGAAGAAGGCCGCCGCTTTCGAGTTCGGCAACCTTGTCAACGACCCGTCCAGGAGGTACTGCTATTTCCAGTCCTCCGTCCAGGCACGCTACATAAGAGTCCGCGCCACTGCCGCCGAAGCCGGCAGCCGCAGCGTGGCCGTATCTGAAATAGACATATTCTGAACAATTTCTTAAACCGACATACAATGAAATTTCTTAAAACAGTCATTGCACCTGCCATCGCGGTGGCGCTTGCATCTGCCGATCTGCATGCTGTGAGCATTGTCCCTCAGCCTACTGTCATGAGGGAGAACAGGTCTCTGGTCTATCTTCCGTCCGGCAAACTTTCCGTATATGCCTCGGACGAGTCTCTCAAATCCCTGGAGAAGGTCTGGGCCGAATCCCTGGAGAAGCCTTATGAGCCCGGTACGGAGAAACTTGCTTCAGGCTTTACCAGGATTGTCTCTTCTGCAGTCCTTCCCAAGATAAAGTCAACGGGCAATGAGGCCAAGGCCAATGTGCGTCTCTATATCGACCCTGCCCTTGCACAGGAAGAATACGTGATGGAAGTGTCCCAGGAGGGAGTGTCCATAAAAGGCGGTACCGCAAAAGGAGTATGGTGGGGCCTCCAGTCCCTCACTCAGATTCTGGTCCAGGCGGCTTCATCCGCGGAGCCAGGTGAGCCGTTGAGGACTTCCGGGCTGTATATACAGGACAAGCCGCACTTCTCCTACAGGGGAGCCATGCTTGACTGCTGCCGCCACTTCTTCACTGTGGACGAGGTGAAGAAATTCATCGACATACTCGCCCTCCATAAGCTCAATACCCTTCACTGGCATCTTACAGACGACCAGGGATGGAGGATAGAGATAGAGAAATACCCGCTTCTGACCCAGGTGGGGGCTGTGCGCAAGGAGACCAAGGTGGGCCACTACAACGATGCCGGGGCCGGCTATGACGGCATCCCGTATGGGGAGGGCTGCTACTATACCCGTAAGGATATAGAGGATGTGCTGGCCTATGCGTCCGCCCGCCAGATAACAGTGGTGCCGGAGATAGAGATGCCGGGACATGCTGTGGCCGCACTTGCCGGCTATCCGTGGCTCGGATGCACAGGAGGCCCGTATGAGGTAAGGACTACATGGGGTATAAGCGATGATGTCTTCTGCATCGGGAAGGAGACTACATTCGAGTTCCTGGAAGGGGTGCTTGACGAAGTATGCAGCCTCTTCCCTGGCGAATATATCCATGTGGGCGGGGACGAATGCCCTGCTATACGCTGGAAGTCCTGCCCGGACTGCCAGGCGCTCATGAAAAAGGAAGGCTTCTCTGAGGAGCGCCAGCTCCAGGGATACCTTCTCCACCGTATCGAAAAGTATCTCAACTCAAAGGGGAAGAAGCTTATCGGCTGGGACGAGATCCTTGAAGGCGGTGTGACCCCTACGGCTACCGTGATGTCATGGAGAGGGCCTCAGGGCGGCATCAATGCGGCGAAGCAGGGCAACGATGTGGTCATGGCCCCGAACAATTTCTTCTATCTGGACTACTACCAGACAGCCAGCCCGTCCGCCAACGGCGAGCCTCTGGGAATCGGAGGGTATGTGCCTCTGGAGAAATGCTGGTCGTTCGACCCTTATGACCAGCTCGACGATGACACCAGGAAGCACATCAAGGGCATCCAGGCCAACACATGGACAGAATATATCAGCAGTTTCGACCATGTGCAGCATATGGATCTCCCGCGTTTCTCTGCACTTGCAGAGGTGTCATGGAGCGAGACCAGGACCGGTTATGACGATTTCCTCTCCCGCGTCACCTCTTCCATGAAGCCTCTTTACGAGTACTTCGGTATCATCTATGCCCCGTATGTCTTCAAAGGTGTGAAATAGACCGGACGGACTGCGGATTATGCGGTACGGCAGCATTACATTATGGTTAATAAACAGGCAGGATATTCTCATAGAGGGTCCTGCCTGTTCCTGTCTTTTGCGGAAGGTGAAGATGCAAGATTTCCGGCCGCAGGGGTTTAATATATCGCCTGCCCTGAATGGGGCGTCATACAGGAAATCTCTGAATAAAAAATGTTGTTGTGTAGTGAAGAAGGCATCCGCTGGAATGTTGTCCCGGGATGCCTTTATTTGGATCCTGTTTGCACGGCCTTGTGGTACTGCGCTATTTCAACGCGTCCTCTATCACACTGTCGTCGGCTATGTTAGGCAGTGTGACGCGCAGTCCCGGGGTGCGCCGCATCTCTCTTTCGATGGCATGCCGGGCGCCTTCGTTGCGGGCCCAGCTGCGGCGGGCTATGCCGTTGTTCACGTCCCAGAACAGCATCTCCCTGATATGCCGTTCTGCGTCAGGTGTGCCGTCCACTACCATGCCGAAGCCTCCGTTGATGACCTCGCCCCAGCCGACGCCCCCTCCGTTGTGGAGGGATACCCAGGTGGCCCCGCGGAACGAGTCGCCTATGACATTCTGCACGGCCATGTCTGCGGTGAATGCGGAGCCGTCATATATGTTGGATGTCTCGCGGTACGGGGAATCGGTACCGGACACGTCATGGTGGTCGCGTCCCAGGACTATCGGGGCCGTGATTTCGCCTTTGCGGATGGCCTCGTTGAATTCGAGGGCTATTTTCATCCTGCCTTCGCAGTCGGCATACAGGATGCGGGCCTGTGAGCCTACCACCAGGTGGTTCCGCCCTGCCTCCTCGATCCAGTGGATGTTGTCATGCAGCTGTCCCTGTATCTCTTCCGGCGCGGTCTGCGCGATTCCCTTCAGTACCTTGACAGCCAGGGCGTCGCTCTTGGCCAGGTCCTCCGGCTTTTCTGACATGCAGACCCAGCGGAACGGGCCGAATCCGTAGTCGAAGAACAGCGGCCCCATGATGTCCTGCACGTATGAAGGGTAGCGGAATGTCCCGTCCGGCTTTACGATGTCGGCTCCTGCACGGGAAGCTTCAAGAAGGAAGGCGTTGCCGTAGTCAAAGAAGTACATCCCCTTGTCTGCCAGGCGGTTGATGGCCGCGGCCTGTCTGCGGAGAGATGCCTTTACACATTCCTTGAACTGCTCCGGTGCCTCGGCCATCATCTTTTTTGACTCCTCGTAGGTGAGGCCGGCAGGGTAGTAGCCTCCGGCCCACGGGTTGTGCAGCGATGTCTGGTCGGAGCCCAGGTCCACATGGATATCCTCGCCGGCGAGCCTTTCCCAGAGGTCCACTATGTTGCCCTGGTAGGCGAGAGACACCACTTCCTTGTCTGCACAGGCCCTGCGGATTCTCGGTATGAGCTCGTCCAGGTCCTCGTGTATCTCATCCACCCATCCCTGCTCATAGCGCTTGCGTGCTGCAAGCGGGTTGATCTCGGCGGTGACGCTCACTACTCCTGATATGTTCCCGGCCTTAGGCTGTGCTCCGGACATTCCTCCGAGCCCTGCTGTGACGAACAGCATGCCGCGCATGTTCTCCCGTGTGCCTGACAGTCCCTTGGCTTTCAGCTGTTTGCGTGCGGCGTTCATCACTGTGATGGTGGTGCCGTGGACGATGCCCTGCGGCCCTATGTACATATAGGAGCCAGCCGTCATCTGTCCGTACTGGGAAACTCCGAGGGCGTTGAAGCGCTCCCAGTCGTCCTGTTTCGAATAGTTGGGGATGACCATCCCGTTGGTCACTATCACCCTCGGGGCGTCCCTGTGGCTCGGGAACAGTCCGAGGGGATGGCCGGAATACATTACAAGTGTCTGTTCATCTGTCATGGTTGAGAGGTACTGCATCGCCAGGCGGTACTGTGCCCAGTTCTGGAATACGGCCCCGTTCCCTCCGTATGTTATCAGCTCGTGGGGATGCTGTGCCACACGCGGGTCGAGGTTGTTCTGTATCATCGCCATTATGGCCGCGGCCTGGCGCGACTTCGCCGGGTATTCGTCTATGTGCCTGGCGTACATCGGGTAATCCGGGCGGAAGCGGTACATGTAGATGCGGCCGTAGGTCCTGAGCTCATGGGCGAATTCCTTTGCCAGCACCGCATGGTGCCTTGCAGGGAAATACCTCAGCGCGTTTTTCAGCGCCAGGGCCTTTTCCTTGTCTGAAAGGATGTCTTTCCTTTTGGGTGCGTGGTTTATGCTTTCATCATATGCTTTCGGCTCCGGCAGTTCTTCCGGAATACCCTCCTGTATGGCTTTCCTGAATTCTTCTGTGGTCATTGTCATTATTGTTTTTTATTGTTCTGATTGTCCCTGGAATTCATTGTCAAGACCGGGCTTCGGCTTGCCAAAGCCTGTTTATCTTGGCCCAAGACACCTGGCGGGTCATTCTGAGGCGATTTTCTTCTCCACTTCCAGGAGGATGTCTTTCTCAGCCTGGACGGCTTCGGCGGCGATGGCGTCGGCCTCGTCCAGAAGCACTTCTGCCGCAGCCCTGTCCTTCAGCCCTGCGGCGTTGATACGCACATTAAGCAGAGCGCCGAGCACTGCGCTCCTGGCTGCCAGCGCCCCTACACCGGCATCGGAAACAGAGTTGGGGTTGCCTTTCTGCGCCATCGCACTGAGCAGCGGGAAGGCCCTGGAGGCGGCCCGCATGGTCTTGAGCGGGACTTCAGTGGCATAAAGGGTGGCGTCCTGGATTGCCTTGTCCCTTGCAAGTTTTTCTTCTTCAGTGGCTTTAGGCATCCCGAATGCCGCCACTATCCTGTTGAACGCAGCCGTGTCCTCGTCCACGAGAGCCAGAAGCTCCTTCAGAATGGCCTGCCCCTGTTCCGCATAGTCCGAGAATTCCTTCCATCTGCTGTCCCATCCTGGCTTGTGGGCGGAGAGGTTGGCCACCATGGTCCCCAGCGCCGCCCCCAGAGCACCCATGTAGGCGGAAATGGAGCCGCCTCCCGGAGCCGGGGATTCGGACGCTGTCTCATAGGCGAACCCTTTGCAGCTCATGCGCACAAGCCTTTCCCTCACGGCTGCCTCCTCCTCTGTCTCCATCAGGTATTCGATCACTTTCTCCTTAGGGTTGAACGGCTTAAGGTCATCCAGGCCCATTGACTTGACGGCTATCTTTATGATTTCTTCCTCTGATATGCCTGTAGAACGGCTCTGCTTCTCCAGAAAATATTTCCCGGCATCTATCAGGGACTTCTTGGGCACAAGCCCGACTATTTCCGTCCCTGTCACCCTGATTCCGCGTGCGGCTGCAGCCCGGCATACCTCCTCGAATGCCTTGTGCAGTGGAGTGGCGTTGATGTCTGTTATGTTCATTGATACCTGGGCTATGCCGTATTCGTCTATGTACCAGCCTATTGCCTTGCATTCTTTCAGTGTCCCCGGTATCATGACGGTCTTCCCGTTTTCGTCTTTGATGATTTTCCCTGTAATCGGGTTGCCTTCCCGGGCCGGGCGGCCTTTCTCCCTGACATCGAATGCAATGGCGTTGGCCCTGCGGGTGGATGTGGTGTTGAGGTTGAAATTCACGGCTATCAGGAAGTCACGCGCTCCCACGTTGGTGGCCCCTGAGAATGCAGCCTTTTCCGTATAGCTGGCCGGCCCGAAGTCCGGAGTCTTCTCGGGGTCAGCAATCTTTTCCGGAAGGGCCTCATATTCACCGGCCCTGCATACGGCAAGGTTCTTTCTTTCCGGCTTGAAGGCCGCGGCCTCGTAGCAGTAGCACGGAATCCCCAGACCGTCATATATCCTGCGGGCAAGTCCCCTGGCCATCTCTGCGCACTCTTCAAGCGAGACTCCCGTCACGGGAATCAGCGGAAGGACATCCGTGGCTCCTGAGCGCGGGTGCGCACCGTGATGCTGCCTCATGTCTATCAGCTCCCCGGCACAGCGTACCCCGTTGTAGGCCGCCTCCACGACTGCTTCAGGCGCACCGATGAAGGTGACGACTGTCCTGTTGGTAGCCTCTCCCGGGTCAACGTCCAGGACCTTGACCCCGCCTGATTTCTCGATTGCGTTGACTATCTTGTTGATAACCTCTTTGTTGCGCCCTTCACTGAAATTCGGCACGCATTCTATGATTCTTTCCATTTTCCTGAAAATGTTACCGTTGTGAAATATTTTAACCGTAATGGCATTACGGGTTCCAAAACAAATTAGCGTCAGTTTGACGAATTACTTTTAACTATATTAAACTAATATTCAATATCCTAGCTTCAATGACCGGAATCCGTCGGATTTCTTGCAGAAATCCTGTCTGTCCACCCCCAGTCACCTGCGGTGACAGCCCCGATGGGGCATGCGGCTCCGCTTCGCTCCGCCGGCACCTCCACTGCTTCGGCTTCCCTGCCGGAAGCCTTGCTGACGTTCCGGTGCGGCCCTGAAGGGCCTTTCAAATCAAATTTATAAAATTAGCAAGTATTTATGAAAATCCAAATTTTGCTGTGCTTCCTTTAAGGTGCGTCGGCCAGCCCCGCCCGGGGGATATGTTATGAGCACCGGCTCCGCTCAGGAAATCTCTCATAAAATTTTAAACAGCTTCTCGGATTCATAAGATTCATGTCTTTTTAGTAAGTTTGCACCCGGTTTCCAAAAAACGTTTTCGGATGACAGCATCAAGAAGCAGGGCAGAGTGGGTCCGCCGCTATGCCAGTTTTGTCGTTATACTGTTTGTAATCGCCCTTGGCACATCACTTTCCATCAGGGCCAACCTCGGGTCTTCCCCAATATCGGCACCTCCGTATATCCTGTCCCTCGTGCCTGGCGTGGGTGTTTCAATGGGGCAGCTGACGATATGCATGCACGTGTTTTTCATAGCGATACAGATTCTTCTCCTGCGCAGGGACTTCGAGAAGAGGCAGTTCCTCCAGATAGCCGTGTCTTTCCTGTTCGGTTTCTACACCGACCTGACAATGTGGCTCACCGGCTTCCTGCAGGTGCCGCTTGACATGAATCCGCTGGCCGGGTACTCTCTCAGGTTCCTCGAACTCCTTGCCGGCGGGGCTGTCCTTGCGTTCGGAATCGCGTGCGAGGTGCGCTGCGACTCCCTGATACTTGCCGGTGAGGGCCTTCCGCTGGCGATTTCGAAGGCGTTGAAATGCGAATTCAGCAAGGTGAAGATATGTTCCGACACATCGCTTGTGTGTATCGGGATAATTTTCATGTTCGTGTTCTTCGGGCACTGGGACTGGAAGATGGTCGGGGCCGGGACTCTCGTGTCCATGTTCTATGTCGGGTTCATGGTACGTGTCTTTTCCGGCAGGATATCATGGCTCGACAGGATATTCATACCCTCAGGCCCGCATGCCGTGCCGGTCTCCATGGCCGGGGCCGATACCTGGGGAGGACACCGTGTGGTCACCATTGCCAGGATGTACGGCAGCGGAGGGAACGAGGTAGGGGAGGCTGTTGCCCGCAGGCTCGGATGCCCGTGCTACAGCAGGCAGCTGATTGACAGTACGGCCAGCCAGATGGGATACACTCCGGATTTTGTGGAGGAGAATGAGCAGAATATCTCGACAGCCCGCCTCTGGGAGCTGGTAATCGCCGACAGCAGCATCCCCATGTCCATGAACCCTTCCAGGGATGACGCGATATTTGTCAGCCAGAGCCGTACGATACGCGAGCTGGCCCATAAGGGGCCTTGCGTCATTGTCGGCAGGCTCGGCAACTGGATACTCCGTGACGACCCGCATGTGCTCCGTGTCTTCATCGTCTCCGGCCGGGATTTCGCCGCAAGGAAGGTGATGTCCCGGTTCGGCATATCTGAAGAAGAAGCCCTCAGGAAGGTCGACAGGGTCAATACCGGCAGGGCCAACCATTACTGGCAGTACACCGGCAGGCAGTGGGCCGACCCTTCCGGATACGACCTGGTCATCAACACCGAGCGTATAGGCATAGACGGGGCTGTGGAGGCGGTCCTCCAGGCTGCGGGGCATATCGGCTGACGGACTGAGCCTTCGGGATGGTCCCGGCTTCCGCGCTCTCCTGCGGCATCTGGAGCTACCGGTTCCGTTGAGTCATCATGCGCCCGTAAGGTCTCAGAGATACCTTACGGTGTCCTCTTCTGGTTTCCTGGAAGAATGTTGCTCCGGCTCGGCTGCGGCATATCCGACAGGGACTATGGCCACTGGCTCGATCCCGGACGGCAAGCGGAAACTTTTCTTGAATTTGTTTACATCGAAATTGCAGACCCAACAGCTGCCGAGCCCGACTTCTGCCGCCGCCAGACAGATATGTTCAGTCGCAATGGCCGCATCTATATCTGCATGGTTCTTACCGTCGTATTTGCGTGTCCATGCGGCAGTGCAGTCCGCACAGACCGCTATGTATAAAGGTGCTTCCTGGATCCACTCCCTGGAATAGCACTCCTGCACAAGCTTTCTTTTATCCTCACTTTCAATTACATAAAACAGCCACGGCTGGCGGTTTACAGCGGAGGGTGCCATCCTGGCGCACTCCAGGATATAGCTGACCTTTTCTTTTTCCACCTTTTCCGGCCTGTAGCTTCTCGTAGAATGGCGTTTTTTTACAAGTTCCAGAAATTCCATAACTTACAGATTTAATGTTTCGACGCAGAAAATATGATAAATCAATAACTTATTGTAAATAAGCACTTTAACTTTTTGACCTTTTCATCTTTGTCTCCCTATTGTCCCCGAATTTTTTGACGCCTCAAACTTATTTCTTCCAAATAGTCTTCGGGGGACAGAAAAAGCAAAGGAGCGTCCCCGCATAAAAGCGAGAATGCACCGGGTATAGTCTACGATTAATAGTGTCATCGGGTTACATCGAAGGAGTGATCAGCACACGCCATCCGCCTTCGTTGTCGCGGGCTTCGACATAGCCCTTTTCCTTCAAGCTGGTAAGCAGGCGCTGGACGGCGGATTTATTGATGCCGAGCTGTTCGCGGAGACTGTCAATCGTTACTGAGGGCTGGGATTGCATAATCCGGAGAATCCTGGCATAGTTAGGGGTTCTGAACTCAACCCGCTGGCCGTCATACCACCAGACATTCTCGTCCGGCTCAGTCAGGAAGCGGACGTCGTTGTAGATCTCTTCTGCGACCAGCGCGGTGAAGTAGCGGAGGAAAGGACGAATCTTGTCCAGTTCGGCATGGACCCCGATACTGGGCGTGGAGCCGACTTCTAGGTCTGCCTGGTGCAAGGCCTCCAGGTATTCCTTCTTGCCGCGGCTGCGGACTACGATCATCGGGTAGTCGTGACGGGCAAGGATGTAATTGACAATCAGGCGGGCGATACGGCCGTTGCCGTCCTCGAAAGGGTGAATCCGGATGTAGCGGTAGTGGAATAGCGCGGCCAACTCAACTGGGGAGAGCTTGCCTTTCGCTTCTTTTTCATTGTACCAATCCACAAGATCTGCCATAAGTGCAGCCGTCTCTTCCGGGGCAGCATACTCGAAGCGGTCGCCGTAGCGAGTAATGACACTGTTTGGCCGAGTCTTGTAGCTTCCCGCGTGGATGACATAACATGTCTGCTGGCCACCGGGGAGCTCACGATAAACGGTGTAATCTTCGCGGAGCAGCGTCTTATGGAGCTGGCGGATGAAGTTCTGCGTAAGGGGCATATCCTTGATGCCGGCCTGTTCCTGCATCATTTTGAGCCCGACGTTGCTGGCCTTCATTTCCTCCAGGTCTTTCATCTCGGCTTCGCCGACAACCTTGCCAAAGAGAAGGAGTAATTCAGTCTGTCCATAGGTTAGCGTGTTGCCCTCGATATGGTTGCTGTTGAAGTTGAAATCCACCGTGAACTTGCGGCTGAGCCGCTCCCGGTCCCGGTCTGAGAGGGGCTGTATGGCGTTCCAAGCGGCGATGGCCTTAGGTACATTCAGATACTTCATTGCAAAAATGTTCTCTAATTGGTGGTAAAGATACCACTTTTTTGCCAACATTTGCAGGAGTCCCGGAAAAAAAGAGGATATATTGTTGTGGGAATAGAGGAAGATGAAATGAGCGGATTGAGATTTCGGATATCTCTCCGGCTTTGGTTCTGGATTATCTTCAGACAGTGGGCAGCCGTCTGGCAAATGACTTTGAAAACAAGCCATTTGTGGAAATACTGGGTCAGATGGATTTGCTGACAGGACCGACAGAGCATCAAACACTCAAAAATGTGGCGGCGATGATGTTCTGTAAGAATCCTGCGAAATTTTTTCCTACGACACAGGTGGACATCGTTATATTTCCGGAAGGATGCGTAAAGAATCCCAACAATATGATAGAGAAGCCGAAAATAGTAGGACCTGTCCCGGACATGATCAAGCAGACGTTGGACTATATCCGGACGAATGTTATCAAGGTGACTACTTGAAGGAACTCCAGTTGTCAGAAGGTCGCACAACAGGGATTCCGACTATTCAAGACGAGCTGCGCAGGAATAGTTCGGAACCGGCAAGGATTGAAACGGATGAGGACAGGACTTATTTCCTGATTGAGATTCCTTGCAGGGACGGATTTGAAAATAAAGTGATTACAAGCGAGACTATACCTGGCACGATAAATGGCACGATAAACGAGCGAGATATAGTTATTATGACAGAACTTTCAAAACAACCCGGAATGAAGAAAAACGAACTGGCTGAAAAGCTGGCTCTTTCCGTAAGGACAATATCCAGAATATTACAGAATCTGTCTTCTGATTCACTGGATTTTATAAAATATTACGGATCGAAGAAGACAGGCGGGTACGTATTGACAGAAAAAGGGCATGCATACTTGACTACATTAAAATAACCTTATATTAACGTGAATTCGATGAATTTAATTCATTAAATTACATCGAATTACCTATTAAGGAGCAGGCCTGTGGCCTGCGACAGGTCCCCCGGCGAGGGGGAAGGAAGGGGGTGGCGCCCCTTAACAAGGGGCTGTCACGAAGTGACTGGGGATTAGATTATATGATTAAACGCCTGTTTAATCATTAACGTCAGTGTGACGGATTCCGGTCATAAATGGTAAAATATTGATTTTTAGGATAATATTGTTAAACATAAATTCGTCGAACTGACGTTAAATATTTCAGGACAATTCCTAAATTCGCATCCGGCAAAACACATGACCAATATGAAGAAGGCACTGATTCTTACGGTATTTCTCGCTGCAGTGACAGCCCAGGTGCTGCAGGCCCGCGGACAGAGATTCACCATATCCGGGAAGATAGACGCCATAGTAAAGGGCGACACCCTCAGGTTCGGGCGGATAACTCTGCCAGGATGGGAGATCGAACATGCATTCGACATAGTGGTGGAGAAAGACGGGGAATTCAAGTACAAGGGGACACAGGAGCATGACCAGTTCTACCTCATGGAATATTTTCCGGCAGACGGGGCGGCACCGGTATGCGACCGCATGGGCAAGGATATGGTGATATCAGGCGGCGACCATATCACTATGGACGGGACGCGGGACGAGATCTACTACTGCACACTCGGAGGCGGGATTTATAAAGACCCAGCCCTGTCCGCCTATCTCCGCGCCTCCGACTCGCTCGACACGGCGCGCGGCAGCTACGCGAGAAAGATCGAGGAAGCCAACGCGGCTGGGGACCATGAGACAGCGGCCATGTACGGAGAAAAGTTCAACACATTCTATAACGGCAACCCTGGAGTAGAGCGCGTCAGGAAGCTCCGCAAGGAATATTTCGACTCCAACACCGGAGGGAACATATTCACCCTAGTAGAATACATATCAAGCATGGACTACACCCCGATAGAGACTCTCAAGAAACAGTTCGACGGCTTCTCCCGGGAAACCAGGGACTCATGGTACGGGAAGGTCTACCAGAAGCGGATGAATTCCGTAGAGGCGATATCCATAGGGAATCAGGCCCCTGACTTCACACTGACCATGACCGACGGCAGCACTGTATCCAAGGACGGATTCAGCGGGAAATACCTTCTGATATACCACTGGGGGATGTGCCCAGGCTCTCTCTCTATTGACAGATATGTGCAGGACCTGTTTTCCAAGTACCGCGGCCGGGGGCTTGAAGTGATCGGCATCACCGAGTCCGTGCAGGAGATACATGATATATGGGAGAGGACAAAAGAAGGGACATCCATCCCCTCTTTAGGCATAGACGACTTTAAAGCCACATTGAACGGCATGCTGAACCACCCGTGGCCGGATGCCGAGCTGGATACTGGACACCCGGAGAACAGGAAGGTCTCTGACATGTTCCTTATCAGCGGATGGCCCTTCTTCATCTTTATCGGACCAGACGGGAAGATACTCGCTCGGGACTTCAGTGAAGCATTCGACCAGGCGAAAAAGATACTGGAGGAGAAGTTCGGGGAATGACCGGACTGTCTTTCTTCCATATATCATCAGAAGCCACCCTGAAGGGGCAGGCAACCTTTGACTTCGGAACCCTGGCGCATACTTCATTTTTATAACACATTCATTTTCAGCACAATATAAAACAAGTACATGCTTCAGCCATTCTTTTTACATGGTCTGAAGCATGCGTCTGTTTCATAAAACCGTCAAAATCAAGCACATGCAGAAAAGCGTCATGCGCCAGGGTACGCGTATGGGCCGGCAGACAGGATGTGCGAGGTTCCCGGCATGGGAACCGGAGCAGCGCAGGTGCCGGCGGAGCGAAGCGGAGCCGCATGCCC
>JADIMB010000062.1 GCA_017694995.1 Candidatus Cryptobacteroides faecavium
AAACTGAAGCAGATTACTGACGGCAGCGAGAAGAAAGAGACCAGCAGGACTAAAAAGACTGCAACGGCAAAAACTTCTACTGAAAATCCTGCTGCATAACCCGTAGCAGAGTACCAGAAGAAACAGGGGGATGTCCTTTATCGGGATGTCCCCTTGTCTCTTATCTGGATATGCCTGCTTGACCCTCACTGTTGCTGCGTTGAGAACACATCCTTGATTTCCTGTGAATATACGATGCTTCCGTGGGGGAATGTCAGTTTACGATTCTGGAATGTCCTGCCATTTGAGGTACGGATGAAGTCCTTGAAGCCTTGACAGTATTCCAAATGACGGTACAGGTGGGATTGCAGCCAGCTTATGCCCTTTGTCATTGTCGGGTCTGGAGTGAAGTTGCCGACATCAACAAGACCGTCCTTGCCTTTCATGAGGAAACAGAGGATAAAGGCTTCTATCTCCTTGTTTAGACATAACTTGAAATCCAGTTCGGTACATTCTCCGTATCGCAGGCCAGTCCAGTAGTATGCCTGTCCAGACTGGTCTATGCGTGGTGTGAGGATGAGTGAAGTGCCTTGAAAGTTTGTGGCTGCAACTCTTATCAGGTTTACGAGTGCTGATGTGGTCATACCTTTGAGGTCTAACCTCTGGTAAGGGATAAATGATGCGTTGTCCATGATGATTTTGGTTTTGGATGATAGTCAAGTATAGATAACAGAAAAGGACAGGGTATTTCACCTGCCCTTACTGTCTGGAATATGTTTGGGAATTGAGTTGGATATACAGTGGTCTCACAGCAGATTTTTCATCGCTTCATCTATCTGCGAGTTCTCAAAACTGTCGAGGTATATCTGTGTGGTGGCTATATCTGAATGCCCCATGCTCTCGCTGATTATCGCTATGTTCACTCCAGACCTTTTCAAGACGGTTGCAAATGTGTGTCTCGCAACATAGGTCGTGAGGTGCGTTTCCAGTCCAGCCATTCTGCCTATCTCCGCAAGACAAGGATTCACTTTGCCAATTACCTTATGAATCCTGTTTTTCCTCTGCATTTCAGTCCTGTGTATCTTCCTGTCAAGTATCGGGAATATGTAATCCTCACTTGTCGCATCCGGTCTGGAATATCGTCTGATTATCTCCTTTCCTGCATCACTTAACGGGAAACTGATTTCCTTGCCTGTCTTTTTACGGATATACCGAACTCTGCCGTCAGATATGTCACAGTACCTTAACAAAGCAATATCAGAGAAGTTGATACCTGCTCCAAAGTAACTGAACATAAATATGTCCCTTGCAAGTTGCATATAGTGCCGTTCCCCAGACAGGTCAAGTGACATTATCTTCTTAACATCCTCTTTCGTCACAGCCCTTTTCTTCGTGCGCACATCAAATTTGCTTACCTTGAAATCATTGAACGGATAAATATCCTGCTTTATCAGTTTCATTGACAGGGCACGGTTGAACACACTTCGGAGAGTACGGAACAGGATGCTCACAGTCGTGTCCTTGATATTCCTGCCTTTCAGCCATTTCTCGTATCTTTCCAGCCACTGGCAGTCTATGTCGCTGAACGGAATGTCGAGAGTACGGTTGAATTTCGTGAGAGAACTTTTGGATTGCCTGTAAACACTCATTGTCCCGAGGTGGGCTGTTTTGCGAAGCTCGTCTATCAGATAGTCGTACATTTCTCCAACCGTCTGGACTTTCCGCCTGTTCTCCAGTGTCTGTATGAGAGAAGATACCGTAAACTCCTGCTGCCTTGCCGTCAAATCCATTATCAGACTGTTGTAGGCAGATACTTTGTCGCTTATGAGTTTGACAATGGCTTCTCTGTCCGGACATGATTTCTTCGGCTGGTTTTTCTTGAAGTCCCAGTCCTTTTCCAGAACGGAAATACCTAATGATACATACTTTCTCTTTCCGGATTTAGTCAATCGAAGCATAATCGGGAAAGTGTTGTCCTTTTTTGGACGATAATTTAAGCAAATAGCTTCTACAGAAGTAGTTAACATAAGATTTTTGCTAACATATCTGCTAACATGAATGTGTCAGAAACCCTTAAAACAGCCCGATTTCAGCATAACAAAAAAGCAGTTACATTTCTGCAACTGCTTGAAATTCAATTATTTAACTTGTGATCCGGTTGGGATTCGAACCCAAGACCCACAGCTTAGAAGGCTGTTGCTCTATCCAGCTGAGCTACCGGACCGAACCTTTATCTTTGCTTATTTTGCCATGGAAGCCAAAGTGGGTGCAAAGATAGTCATTTTTATTTGAATCGCAAGAAAACATTTGTCCGAATGGGGTTGAGGTGCAGATTTCCGCCCGCATATCCCTGTCCGGCAGCGCTTATTTGCCCTGGTTGCGGGACTTTGCGATGAGGTTTGTGACCAGTTCGATGCCTACTACCAGTATGAAACCTGCAAGTGCGAAGAGGACGGCCCCTCCGATGTGCGGGTCTATACGGCTTGCGTACATTTCGACTGTAGGGCCGGTGCCTGCAGTCTCCATCAGGGCCGCCGCCTCCGGGAACTGGGAGCAGATGATGTCAGGCATATTGCTCCATGGCCATACTTTTACCAGCGAGCCTATGATGAAGCCTGCCAGTATCAGCAGGGTAGGGCGGTGGTAGCGCTCCAGGAGCCAGTGCAGGAATTTGGAGAACGCGATTATTCCTGTCAGGGCGCCCAGGACAAAGACCAGTACGACGGCGAAGTCCATCAGTTCCCCTTTGCCGGATACGATGTCGGCTATGGTGCTCATCATGAATTCGTATTTTCCAAGTATCAGCAGTATGAAACTGCCTGATATACCGGGCAGTATCATGGCGCAGATGGCTATGGCGCCGCTGATGCAGATGAACCACAGGCCGTCCGGAGTCTCTGTCGGGGAGAGTGTGCAGATCACCACACCGAGTGCAATCCCGAATGCCAGCAGCAGGAAATCCCTGACCTTCCATCCGCTTATACCCTTGAGTATGAATATGGATGATGCGACTATCAGTCCGAAGAAGAAAGCCCATGTCTGTATGGGATGGAAATTGAGCAGATACTGCATCAGCTTTGCCAGGGAAAGTATGCTTATCAGGATACCGGCTATGAGAGAGAAAAGGAAATTCCCGTTGATGTGCTTCCAGAATTGTCCTAATTTCCCGCTGAAAAGGAGCTTGACAGCGGTCATGTTTATTGAGCTTATCGATCCTACAAGCTTGTCATAGATCCCTGTCATGAAAGCGATGGTCCCTCCCGATACGCCCGGGATTACGTCTGCAGCTCCCATGCAGATGCCTTTGACGGTGACCATCAGGTAGCTAAGAATGTTTTTCATCTTGTGCGTTTATCTGATTGTAAGTAGAAGTGTCGCTATTTCGTTGAAAATCTGTACAGATGTGGAGCCGGGGCTGCCGGAGGACGATACCACCAGGTCAAAGGGGAACCCTTCAGCGGTGGTGCTTCCTATCTTGAATTTTGCCGGGAACGCCGTGGCTGTGAACTGCGCAGTGTAGTCATCTCTGGACGTCAGGTCGATATACAGGTCTGTCCCAGGGTGCATTATTGTGTTCATGGCTTTTTTCTTCAGCCGCCCGTACCAGTTGAGGTCTTTCCTCTGGAATGTGGCCCCTGGATCCGTGGCCGGACCTGTCTTTTTCTGTCTGCTGCTTCGTGTGTCTATGTACCGGATATCTGTCCTGATCCCGTATTTCCCGAAAAAGGAACCGGCGGCCCCGGCACATTCCGCCGAAGCGGGGTCTTCGCTGTCCAGAAGCACTGTCACGCTGCGGACCGAAGACAGAGGAGTCATGCCTGTGGGTATGTGCGAGGCATATTTTCTCAGACCTTTTTTCTGGAATATTCTTGAAAGAATGGGAATCATGGCTGTCTTTCCTGATGTTATTCTGACTGTGCCGCGATGAGTTCTCTGATCTCTTTCTTGGCTGCTTTCCATCGCGGTATATCAATCTTGGTGCCAATCACTTCGACTACTTTTGCCGCAATGATGGACCCTACTTCCCCGCACACCTTAAGCGGCATGCCCAGGGAATGTGCGTACAGGAAGCCTGCAGCGTATGTGTCACCTGCCCCGGTGGCGTCTACTGTGTCGGCAGGCCATGCTTCTATATAATGGTATTCGTCTCCCTGTTTCAGCATGGAGCCGTCTTTCCCTATCTTCACCACAGCTATCCTGCAGTGCCGGGCAAGTTCATCCAGGGCCTCCCTCGGTTCGAGACGGGTGAATGACTTGGCCTCGCTCTCATTGGCGAAGACTATGTCCACGTACTTGTCCACGATGTCATGCAGGAACGCCTCGTTGGATTCCACGACATTGTACGAAGCCATGTCCATGGATATAATGCATCCTGCCGCCTTGGCCATCTCCACGGCCTTGCGTATAAGGTTCTGGTTCTGGACCAGGTAGCCTTCTATATGGAAATAGTCGTATCCCTGGAAATATTCCTGTCTCAGATCTTCCGGTCCCATTTCAAGCGCTGCTCCCAGATATACGGCGAATGTCCGCTCGGCATTTGGGGCTGTGATGAAGACCATCGCCCTTCCTGAGGAATTCACTCCTTTGAGCAGGGTGGACCTGATGCCGTACTGCTCCTGGT
>JADIMB010000063.1 GCA_017694995.1 Candidatus Cryptobacteroides faecavium
CGTCACCCCCAGTCACCTGCGGTGACAGCCCCGTCGGGGCATGCGGCTCCGCTTCGCTACGCCGGCACCTGCGCTGCTTCGGTTCCCATGCAGGAAACCTCGCTGACGCTCCGGTGCGGCCCTGAAGGGCCCTGTTACAGAAATCCTGTCTGTCCACCCCCAGTCACCTGACGGTGACAGCCCCGGCGGGGCATGCGGCTCCGCTGCGCTCCGCCGGCACCTCCACTGCTTCGGTTTCCATGCCGGAAACCTCGCTGACGCTCCGGTGCGGCCCTGAAGGGCCTTCCCATTTTAATCCCCAGTCACCTGCGGTGACAGCCCCTTGTTAAGGGGCGCCATCCCCCTTCCATCCCCCTCGCCGGGGGACCTGTCGCAGGCTAAAGCCTACTCCTAAAAAGAGGTAATTCAATGTAATTTAATAAATTAAATTCATTGAATCCATATTAAATCAAGTGATTCAAAGAACAGCTTTCAGCAGTGCGGCTGAAAGCGCATCGGTATCTTCGACGGTGAGTGCAGCGGTAAGTGAAATCCTCAGGCGGGAGGTGCCTTCAGGGACTGTCGGCGGCCTTATCGGCAGGAGATAGAACCCTTCTTTCTGCATACCGGCGGCAAGGGATGCCGCCCGGCGGCTGTCCCCTGCCATCACAGGGATGATATGGCTTTCCGAAGGACACGGAAGCCCGGCGGATACAAGGGCAGAACGCAGTTTCGACGCGTTGCAGGAAAGAAGTCTCCTGCGGTCTCCCATACCGGCCAGGCCCTGCAGCACACGGAGAGTCCAGAGCATGTTCAGAGGCGGGAGCGCCGTAGTGAAAATAAAAGAGCGCATCCTGTTCACCAGGAAATCACGTATAACACTGTCGCACAGCACATATGCCCCGACAGAAGCCAGGGCCTTGCCGAATGTCCCGCACAGGAAGTCTATATCCTGCATGACGCCCAGCTCCTGGGCCAGGCCCATTCCCGTCTCTCCCCTGACCCCTACAGCATGGGCCTCGTCCACATACAGCATCACTCCCGGATAGCGTTTCTTGAGCCCCGCCAGGAATTTCAGGTCGGCAGTGTCCCCGTCCATGCTGAAAATGCTTTCAGTGACGATGACCACCCGGCTGTAATCCCTGTGGTGCTTCTCCACCAGGGACTCCAGCTGGTCCATATCCTGATGGCGGAAGCGGACACATTTCCCTGCGGACAGCCTTATACCGTCTATGATGCTTGCATGGACAAGCTTGTCGGCGAGGATAAGCGTCGAGGTATCGCACACTGCAGGAAGTATCCCTATGTTCATGTGGTACCCGCTGCTGAACACCAGGGCGGCCTGTCTGCAGGAAAGACGGCAAAGCATCCGCTCCACAGCATCATGGACATCGAAAGTGCCTGTAAGCAGCCTTGATGAAGCCGAGCCCAGGAGCATGTCTTCCGGCACAGGCGGGCACGTGCCCGATACCTGGCAAGCAGCCGCTGTCTCCTGAAGGAAATCCCGCATCAGAGGCATGCCAGGATCCGATGCTATACCGAGATAGTCGTTTGAAGAAAGGTTCAGCATCCGGCGGCCGTCCACGACGGCATATTTCCCGTCATGTCCGATACGCGGCAGACGGCGGAGGTTGCCCGACGACTCCGCCACGGCAAGCTGCCCGGCAAAGAAACCGTCCGTGCTCATATCTCCCCCGCTATCTTCACAAGGGCAGACGTAAGGTGCGAAAGCTCCTCATGTGTCATTATATAAGGAGGCATGATATAGACCTGCGTACCGAAAGGACGCACCCACACACCTTCCTCCACGAAACGTCTCTGTATCCAGGCCATGTCCACCGGCCTGCGTGTCTGTATGACGCCGATCGCGCCGAGCACCCTCACATCCTCGACCTGCGGCAGAGCGGCTGCCGGGGCAAGTTCTTCCCTCATCTGCACCTCTATCGCCTTCACCTCTGACTGCCAGTCCTTTGACAGGAGAAGCTCCACCGAAGCCCTGGCCACGGCGCAGGCAAGCGGGTTGGCCATGAACGTAGGACCGTGCATGAAGGCGTAAGGCGGGTTGTCCGAAATGGCGCTGGCCACCTCATCGTCAGTCAGCACGGCGGAAAGTGTCATGTAGCCTCCCGTCAGCGACTTGCCTATGCACATAATGTCAGGGACGACACCTGCGTGTTCCCACGCAAAGAGCTTCCCGGTGCGGCCGAAACCTGTCGCTATCTCATCGAATATCAGCAGGATGCCATTTTCGCGGCATAGCCTTGCGGCCTGGCGCAGATACTCCGGATGGTAGAACCGCATCCCTCCGGCACCTTGTACCACAGGCTCGAGAATCAGTGCCGCCAGGGTATCGCGGCGCTCTTCTATCACCTTCTCTAGCGGCGCGATGTCGGAAGGGTCCCACTCCCCGTGGAAGCGGCTTGACGGCGACGGGACGAAATACCTCACAGGCAATGCGCTTCCGAACAGGCTGTGCATCCCGGTGACAGGGTCACATACGGACATGGCATTCCACGTATCCCCATGATAACCTGACCTTATGGTCACGAAATCCGTACGCTCCGGCCGGCCGAGCGCATAGTGGTACTGCACAGCCATCTTCATGGCCACCTCGACAGCCACGGAGCCGCTGTCCGCATAGAATATGCGTGTCAGCTTATCCGGAAGAATATCAAGGAGGAGCTTTCCCAGCTCTATCGCAGGCCCGTGGGTCAGTCCCCCGAACATCACGTGGGACATCTTCCCGAGCTGGCTTTCCACCGCGGCGTTAAGCACCGGATGGTTGTAGCCGTGGATGGCGCACCACCATGACGACATGCCGTCAATGAGCTGTGTGCCGTCCTCAAGGACAATGCGGCAGCCGTGCGCCTCCCTGACCTTGTATGCAGGCAGCGGCGCTGTAGCGGAAGCATAGGGATGCCACAGATGTGCGGCATCAAAAGTGTCGGTGTTCTTTTCCGGAAACATAAATTCAGTCGATATTTCAACGTCAGTTCGACGCATTGATTATTTATAAAAGCTGTCTGTAATCAGAATTCGCCCCGGCATACCGGGCCGGTCCCCTCCCGCAATGCTCCAGGGACGGCAGACTTACAGTGTATAGCCGGCGGCAAGGATACGCGCCTTGTCCGTAGCGACATCGGCACCAGTGGTGGTGAGCATGTCGCCGATTATGGCCGAGTTGATTCCCACCCGGAAAGCCGTCATGACAGCCTGCTCCGAAAGCCTGGCCCGGCCACCCGCGAATCTCAGGTATGCATCCGGCATGACAAGACGGAACATGGCCACAGTCCTGATTATCTCATCTTCGGATATAAGGGGGATGCCGTACAAAGGCGTGCCTTTTATAGGGGAAAGGATATTTATAGGGACAGACTTCACTCCCAGTTCCCTGAGGGTGAAAGCCAGTTCGAGACGCTGCGCCATCGTCTCTCCCATCCCTATAATCCCTCCACTGCAGATATCCATACCGGCTTCACGGGCATCATGTAGTGTCTTGATCTTTTCTGTTTGTGTGTGTGTAGAGCAGAGATGCCCGAAATAAGATGGAGCTGTCTCCAGGTTGCAGTGATACCTGGAGATCCCGGCCCGGTAAAGCCGTATGAGCGCAGGTTTATCCAACAGCCCTGCCGAGAGGCAGAGCGATATACCGCATTCCTTCTTCAGCAAGGCGGCTGTGCAGGAAATTGAATCTATTTCTTTTTCAGTGAGACGGCGTCCGCTGGTGACAATCGAGAATCTCCCTATGCCCTGGTCCTCGCATTGCCTTGCAGCCTTGAGGACGGCATCGGAGTCAAGAAGCGGATAACAGGAGACATCCGTATGATAATGTGCTGACTGGGCGCACCACCGGCAGTCTTCCGGACATCGGCCGGATTTGGCGTTTATGATTGAACAGGTGTCAAAACGGTGCGGGGCACATTCCGCAGTCACTGCCGAAGACAAGGCGACCAGCTGCGGCAGAGGCACGGCCAGCGCCATGCTCTCAGCCTCCTCCCGGCCGAGTCCGCCCTGGCGGATGACCCTCTCGACAAAGGATTCGTCAACAGCCCCGGACTTGTCCAGGGAAGCGTCGGCTATGCCTTTGCTCACATGGCCTATGGTCACATGCCTGCCTATACTGCAGAACGCGGAATAGCCCTTGCGGCCCCATCTGCGGAACCGCAAGGATTTCTTTGAAAACAGTTTTCTATAATTTCTCTTCATCTTTTCCCGGAATCACAGCTTCCCCGGCCTCCGGAGGAGCAGCAGGCTCTGCAGTTTCTTTCTTCCGCCTCGCATCCCTGGCCTTCTGCTTCTCCATCCTGCGGAGATATTTCTCTTTATATCTGTCGACCTCAGCCGAGTCGCGCATGGCTTCCTCCTGTGCCTTGAGTATGAGTTTCAGCTTCCTCGCCCTTTCTTTCTCTTTCCGCTTCTCCTCCTTGGCTTTCAGCTTGTCAGCATCGGCCTGGTCCTTTTCAGCCCATTTCTTTTCCCTGGCGGCGACTCTGGCGGCCTTCTTTTCTGCCCGCTCCTTCCTGGCCATTTCCCTGAGCTGCGCCTTATCAGGCACTATAGAAGCGAGAGAGTCCGCTATATGAGCCTGTCTCAACGAGTCTGCGAGAGCCAGGGAATCTGCCTTGGCAAGAGAGTCCGCCACTGACGCCAGGCTGTCAGCCAATGCCACTGAATCCGCAAATGCTATGGAATCCAGCTTCACCACAGCCATGGAATCCCTGATGAACTGCTCGCGGCGCTTTTCGTCCTGCTCCATCAGACGGCGTTCCCTCGCCTTCACACGTTCAAGCGAATCGCGCACCTCGATCTGAAGATATATGTCATCGATATATCCCGGGAAATACAGCCCTGTCTGGACGAAGCTGGCATGCGGCCTTGCAGAATATGCTGTCCGCTCAGACGGCCTGAGCTCCAGGGGAGTTACCGCATACCTGTCCGCAGGGCGCTTTTCTGGCTGCCAGCAGAATCCCTTGAGTATCTGCTCGTCACTGGTCATCTGAGCCACAGGGTACGCATCGCTCTTGGCAGTATCGAAATAGTATATCCTGTTTATGTTGCCGTCGACAAATATCGCGGAAAGCATCTTGGAATCCTTCTTGTTCACAGTGGCAAGCGCGTCATTCTCTTCAAGATAGAACAGCGCCGACGCCCCGCCGAGCGCATCGAAGCGGCACAGCTGGGAATTCTCGTCGAAATATGCCATCATCTCTGTGCTCCTGATCTGGTCGTAGTGCAGGGTGTCCTGCTCGTTGTGTACAAACGCATTGGCCATAAGACTGACCTTGTCCAGCCTGCTGCCCCTGACCAGGGCATACACGCTGTCGGCCACATACTGCTGGGTGACTTCATTCCAGATTACCGGCTGCTTGAACAGCCTTGCGATGGAGTCAAGGTCGGAATACTCCAGAGAGTCACATATTATCTGCATGCTCCTCCTGTATATCTTAACATTGTCAACAGCCCTTACAAAGCCTATCTTGGTGGTGTCCTGTTCTACTGTCACGACGGAATCAGCCGCATGAAGGGAATCCGCGGCGGCAAGGGAATCTGCTGCGGCGAGGGTGTCCGATGCAGCGAGAGAGTCCGCAAGCCCGGGAGCAAATGACGCAAGTGAGTCAGCCCCTGCAAGAAGGCTGTCCGTAGGCATCCCCGCAGTCCCTGGCAACGAATCCGTGACAGCCGCGGAGTCAGCCGTCGGCGCAGTCTCTCCGGCCCCCTTGACATCAGGCGCTGCAGGCGGCTTGGGACCTGGCGCCGGCATCTGGCCTTTATCCGGCTGCTTAGGCATGTCCGGCTTCCTGTTCGGATCATTCGCCGCAGCTTCGGCAGCAGCCTTCGCCGCTGCCTCCGCCGCCTTTCTCCTGAACTCGGTCACCGGGTCTACATCCATGGACGACACCCTTGCGGCGGCATCAGTGACAAGTACCGAATCTATGTCGCACATGCGCACAGTATAATATATGAGCGTGTCAGCTCCCATATATACAGTATCTCTGGATGCCTGGGATTCCCCGTCCTCCACTTCAGCCACTACGGCCGGCTTTCTTGTCATGGTCACTCTGGAGAGAGAGTCGACATACGATATCTTCCCGGCAAGGCCGGAGACATTCCTGGTGGTGTCGGTTATCTGGGCGTTGCCGTACATGTCCACATCCATCGTGTTGCGGTAGAAATAAAGAGAATCGCTCCATGCCTCCTGGACATCCGACATCACATGAACGTCATTCCTGAAGAAGAACACCTCACGCCCCCTGTCGTACCACCCAGCATTGGCGGAAAGCATATTCTCGTCCTTCCATGCATCCGTACCGTATCCGAACTTCGCAAGGTTCCTGTCAGACTCGTACGTGAGTCTTGTCGTCTTCACAAAGATGGAGTCAGTGAACATGTTCACATTGTCTATAAAAGTGAAGAGCTTTATCTTGGACTCGTAGCGCCCTGTCTCGCTCTCGATTATCTGCCCGTCCTTGTCTTTCATGGAGCCGCCGCCCCTGAACACGGCGACACTGTCCTTGGTGTTGTAGTCCAGATTCCTGGTCCTGAGGATATTGTTGTCCTTGTCCCTGAGCTGCACCACATTACCGCGGAATTCGGCAAGGTCCCTGTCTATATGGTATACCATCTTTTCACTCTCCAGTTCAGTCTCTTCCTGGATTATCTTCACATTGCCGACAGCGTCTATTATCTTCGTGTCGACATTCCAGAGTGCGGTGTCGCAGATAAGGTATGTATTATTATGCAGGAAAGTGGCCGGACCGGTCACCTTCCTGAGACTCTGTCCGTTCACATCCAGCAGCTGGGCTTTCTTGGCGCTTATGAGTATGACGACGCTGTCCTGCGGTTCTTCCATCGCCTGCTCTTGGGCAATGGCGGAAACAGGAAGCGCCGCTATCAGCAGAACGCTATATATCAACCTCTTGATAAACTTCATCAACACCTGTTGTTCTATTCCCCTGTACTGAACTTCGCATACCATCCGTCACGGTCGAAGTCGCAGTTCTTGAAAAGAGGGTCTATCACGATATACGTGGTATTCAGCTTCGAATCGATGAAATCATCGACAGCCTTCATTGACGCCTTCTGCTTTACCTGCTCAGAGAGAAGGTTGTAGTCATTCTCGAACGATGCAGTATGAGCAGGGATTATCTTGTCCACCTTGATGATCTTATATACAGTGTTGCCGTCCCTGCCTTCATTGTCAAGGGACTCCACAGGCTCGGAAATCTCACCTTCCTTGAGATTCTTTATCGCAGCATAGTCCTGAGGCTTGAGCTGGTCTATCTCGTAATAGGAAGACCCTGTATTCGGATCAGCCATCTGTCCCCCGTTGGTCCTTGTGGCAGGGTCTTCAGAATAGAACCTTGCCGCCATGTCGAAAGACACGGCCCCGTTGGCCATTTCAGTCTTCAGGCTGTCAAGGACCCTGAAGGCATTCTCCTTGTCCTGTGCCGTATATTCAGGTCTCAGCAGGATATGCCTGGCATTGAACATGTCACCTTTCTTTTCAAGCACCTCGATTATGTGGAATCCGTCGGGGGTCTCCACGATCTGGGATACGACTCCAGGCTTCAGGGCCATGGCGGCATCCGAGAATGCGGGCCAGAAAATGGATTTCGAAGCCATCCCGAGCTCGCCTCCCTTCATGGCGCTTCCTGGATCCTGGGAATAAATCCTGGCGAGGGTGGAGAATTTCTCCCCGTTGATGATCCTCTCCCTGATGGAAAGGAGCCTTTCCTTCACAGCCGTATTGGCCGCCTCCCTGTCAGGATAGATGCAGATCTGGCTGAGCTGGTATTTGATAGGCACCACCGGAAGGTCCTCAGGGTCGGTATTCTTGATATACTCCTCCACATCATACGGGGTGATTTCAGGAATATCGTCCATTATATTCTGCTGCATCTGCTGGGTAAGGCTCTGGTCCTGGAAAGTCTTGCGCCACTCCTGACGCAGCTTGTATATGGGCTTTCCGAACTGCTTCTCGACTCCCTCGTCCCCGCCGCAATAAGTGCGGACCTGGTCCAGCCTGTTTGCAAGCTCGCTCTCTACCATGTCGTTGTTCACCTCAAGGGAGTCCAGCCTGGCCTGCATGAGGAAAAGCTTGGACACCATCATGTTCTCCAGTATCTCGCATCTGGCGTCCCTGTCCGAGACGAAGCCCTGTGCCATCATTATACGCACTTCCTCCTCCAGATTTGAGATCATTATCATCTCGTTGCCCACTACAGCAATCGTCTTGTCCACGATACCGTCAGGATACTGCTGTCCGGAGGCAAGCGACGGGACGGCCATGAGCAGAGCCGCTATTGAGGTCTTCAAAAAATTTTTCATTGCAATGCCTTTTGTCTTACAAAATCTCGAATTTCCCTTTTGCGCGGGCGTCATCCAGCAACTCCCGTTCCAAATTGTTTATCAGTGTCTGTTTTCTGACACTTACTATGATGTCTTTAATCCTTTCCCGGCAGTATTCGAGCGGGGCACGGTCTCCTGCGGCTATATAATCCTCTATATATGCCACGTTCATTTTCCCGCTGCTGTCCTTCATCTCCACCATGGAACGGCGGACCTTTGACATGAGGGTCATGTAGTCGACGCCGAAATTCCTTGAAAACCCGGCCATGTCCACCCAGTTCCCGGAATAGTCAGTATATATGTCAGCCGCGTAGTACGCAAGGCTGTCCGCCGCTACAAGGTCGTCCACTACCGTTGAAGCCATCTTCGCCTTTATGAGGCCGTACTGCGGAGAATCCGCGTCTATCTTCATATACCGCACCTTGGCCACCGGGACCTCCAGGATGAACTGCCCCGGATTGGACTCATAATAACGCAGGAGCTCGTCGTCTGTCACCGCAGTGTCAAGCCGTTCATTGACATACTGCTGTTCGTATTTGTATTTAAGGAGAGAGCGCCTGTACTCCTCCAGTTCCTTGGATACATCCTTGTCCGCCTTGGACAGATGCTCCTCCGCCACATCCAGGAACACGGCATCAGATGCCCACGCATTGATATACTGGAGAGCAAGGGTCATGCTGTCCTGGCCCGTGGCCGATTCGGGGATGACCTTGTCCAGGTCACTTTTATACAGGAAATATTTCCCGACCTTGGCCACCACCTGGTCGTCATGCACAAGAGATGAAATCGTCCTGCATGACTGACAGGCCAGCAAGACGATTCCAACAAGCGATATGATGTGCAGGAACTTGTGCATCTGGAAGCTACCTGGAATAATTCGGGGCCTCGCGGGTGATAGTCACATCATGCGGATGGCTTTCAAGATATCCCGCATTGGTTATGCGCACGAACTTCGCAGACCTCAGTGAGGCTATGTCCTTGGCTCCGCAATATCCCATTCCTGCACGCAGGCCGCCTACCAGCTGGTATACCACCTCTGCAAGTGTACCCTTGTAAGGTACCTGAGCCACAATACCTTCAGGGACAAGTTTCTTGATATCATCCTCCATGTCCTGGAAATACCTGTCCTTGGAGCCCTGCTGCATCGCTTCCAGTGAGCCCATCCCCCTGTATGACTTGAACTTCCTTCCGTTCAGGATAATGGTCTCTCCAGGAGACTCCTCGACCCCTGCGAAGAGCGAGCCTGCCATGATAGTGCTGGCACCGGCCGCAAGAGCCTTCACGATATCTCCCGAATATCTTATGCCGCCGTCGGCAATCACCGGGATACCGGTGCCTTTAAGGGCCTCGGAGGCGAGCATCACTGCAGTGAGCTGAGGCATGCCTACACCGGCTATGATACGCGTGGTGCAAATGGAGCCCGGCCCGATACCTACCTTCACGGCCTTCACACCTGCATCAGCCAAGGCCTTGGCACCTTCAGCAGTCGCCACATTCCCTGCGACTATCTGTATGTCAGGAAGGGCGTCACATGCCTTTTTGATCACTTCAAGCACACCGACGGAATGACCGTGTGCAGTGTCCACCACCACAGCGTCAGCTCCGGCACTCGTGAGCATCTCTATCCTTTCTATCGTATCTGACTTCACGCCTACGGCAGCGGCCACGAGAAGGCGGCCCTTGGAATCCTTGGATGCGATAGGATTGTCCTTTATCTTCATAAGGTCCTTGTAGGTGATAAGCCCGGCGAGCTTGCCGTCCTTGTCGACGACAGGGAGTTTCTCGAACTTATGATGCTTGAGAATGTCTGTCGCTTCCTTGAGGCCTATCCCTTTCGGAGCCGTCACAAGGTTTTCCGAAGTCATGACCTGCGAGACAGGGAGCTTCATGTTGTCCTGGAAACGGAGGTCACGGTTGGTCACTATACCTATAAGGTAATTGTTAGAATCCACCACAGGGATTCCGCCGATATGGTGCTGCGCCATCATGTCCAGGGCATCGCCCACTGTCGCCTCCGGATGTATGGTGACAGGGTCATAGATCATGCCGTTCTCCGCCCTTTTGACACGGCGCACCTGCCTCATCTGCTCCTCTATGGTCATGTTCTTGTGAATCACCCCGATACCGCCGGCACGTGCTATGGCGATAGCAAGCTCGGACTCTGTGACAGTGTCCATCGCAGCCGACACTATCGGTGTGTGGAGCCTTATATCTGTAGTGAAATTCGTACTGACATCTACAGTCCGGGGAAGCACCTCGGAGCGTGCAGGGATAAGCAAAACGTCATCGAAGGTCAGTCCTTCGGGAATCTGAGAATTAACAAAAGTCTGCATCGCAAATAATTTTGCACGCAAATATAAGAATAATTGGATTATTTACACAAAATTATTATTCACCTATTTAAAATTATCCTGTTCAAGCCTGCGGCCCTGCCAGGTGAGACGCTCCTCGAGGCGCACATCGAGAAGGCGGAGAAGCTCTGTATTGCGGATAAGGCCCCATGGGGTCTCGTTCACGAAACGCGGCGGGACTTCGCCGGCGAAACGCTCGATATAAAGGTCAGTGCGCAGCCGCTCGAGCATATCCACGAAAAAGTCTATGTAGCCCTCCAGGGAGAACTTCACGAAATCCTCCGGGCGGGCCGCATATTCCTTCTCCATACGGGTCCCCTTGACTATCTGGAGCTGGTGGAACTTCACCGAGCGAAGAGGCAGGGCGTTTATCGTGGCCGTCTCCTCCAGCATCATCTCCAGGCTCTCCCCGGGAAGCCCGAGGATGAAATGCGCACCGGTGTCAATGCCGCGCTCCGCAGTAAGGGTCACGGCCCTGCGGGCACAGGCGAAACTGTGTCCCCGGTTTATACGGGCGAGGGTGCTGTCATAGCAGGACTCTATGCCGTATTCAACGATGACTATCGGGGCTTTACGTTCCACGCCACCCACCTCGCGGCTCCATCCGGGCATGGCGCTGCCTTCCGCCAGGGACGCAAGCCAGTCAAGCTTGGCCTCGTCCACGCAGTCAGGACGCGTGCCTATCACAATCCCGGCCACCTGCGGATGGGAAAGGGCTCCGAGGTAAAGTTCTCGCAAACGCCCGAGCGGGGCATACGTATTTGAATATGACTGGAAATAAGCAAGATAATGAGATGCATTGCGATATCTCACCTTATGGAATCCTATCCCCTCATCTATCTGGGCATGCAGGGGCTTCCCGGCAGAGCTGTATGCAGGGTGGAATGCGGCGTTGTCGCAATATGTGCAGCCTCCCCGCCCGGCGGAACCGTCCCTGTTAGGACAAGTGAAGCCTGCGTCGATGACTATCTTCTGCAGGCGTTCACCATAGGTCTTGCGGAAATATCCGACAAAGGAATTGTATCTCTTGCCTTCCGGAAAATCTAGCATGGCTCAGAGGGCAGCTAAGCATTCTCCTTCAGGTGGCACTCCCACTTCCATGCGGACTCGAGAGTCTGGCCGATAGTGCGCTCCGCCTTCCAGCCCAGCTTCTTCTCCGCGAGCGTAGGATCCGCCCATATGGCAGTAACGTCACCCGGACGGCGAGGAGCGAACCTGTAGTTGAGCTTCAGGTTGTTGACCTTCTCGAAAGTGGTCACAAGCTCAAGCACAGAGACCGGACGTCCGGTACCGATATTGTAGATCTCGTAGTCGGACTCCATCCTCCCGTCAAGCATCCTTGCTACAGCCGCCACATGAGCTTTAGCCAGGTCCACGATATCGATGTAGTCCCTCAGGCATGTGCCGTCAGGGGTAGGATAATCGTTGCCGAATATGCTCAGGCACTCGCGCTTGCCGGCGGCGGTCTGGGTGATGTACGGCACAAGGTTGTTCGGCACTCCGCGCGGAAGCTCCCCGATAAGTGCGGAAGGATGGGCCCCGATAGGGTTGAAATACCTCAGGGCTATACCCTTGACAGGCCCCTGGCGGTTCAGCCCCGGCATCACTTCTGTGCCGTATGCGGCTGTGGCCTTCACAGTGTCACGGAGGATGTCCTCACAGATCTGCTTTGTGTTGCCGTATGGAGATGTGGCGCTCTGGCGTTCCGACTGCTCGGTGACAGGCAGCTTGTCCGTCTCGCCATATACTGTGGCTGAAGACGAGAAGAGGACATTGCATCCGCCGTGCTCCTTGGCCGCATCCAGTATATTGAGGAAGGACATGAGGTTGTTCTTGTAATACTTCACAGGCTCCGAAACCGACTCTCCCACAGCCTTGAAGGCAGCGAAGTGGATGACCGCGTCGATGCAGAAGTCCGAGAAAAGCTTCTTCACGGACTCGTAGTCACAGCAGTCTATCTTCTCGAACGGAATGTCATTCCGCCCGGTGATCTTCTTGACGCCTTCGAAGCAGGTGAGGTCGCAGTTGGACAGATTGTCGGCCACGACGACTTCATATCCTGCCTGGATGAGCTCCACCGTCACATGGCTGCCGATATAGCCGGCCCCGCCGGAAACCAAAACACGTTTTGCCATAATTCAAAAATTATTTATTATTGTAGAATTTACTGTCCGGAAGCAGCCCTGGCAACAGTCATTACGACATCCAGGGAAGCCCACCAGCCACAAACCAGACAAAGTTACGAAAAATATAAATATGAAGAGCCTTTATACCGCATCAATAGTCACTGCGGCCATTCTGCAAGCGCCATATGCCTTGCCTCTCCATGCGGGTGCAGGAGACGATGATCTTACGCCGCAGGAGTTTTTCTGCCGCACAGTCAATGAAGACTGGCTCGAGCCGGCTTCAGCCGCAATCCTCGCGGTAAAGATGTCCGGGGATACAGTCGCCTGTTCCGGCAGCAGGAAAATGCTTCTCCCGGCATCCACCATGAAGGCCCTGACCACAGGACTCGCACTGCACTCACTCGGGCCCGACTACAGGTTCGAGACCAGGCTGGGATATTCAGGGGAAATCGACAGGGGCGTCCTGCACGGAGACCTCTACATCATCGGAGGCGCAGACCCGACACTGGGGTCGAGGAATCCGGTCGCAGAGCCGGTCGAGACCGTGTTCAGGAAATGGAAGTCATTTCTGGACGAGGCCGGAATCCGGTCCATAGACGGGCACATCGTGGGCGACAGCCGCTTCTTTGACTCCACCGCCGAAATAGACTCATGGCAATGGAACGACATAGGCACTTACTATGGCACCGGCACCAGCGGACTGTCTTTCAACGAGAATATGCAGAACATCAATGTCACCCCGGGAAGCGCTCCAGGCAAGCCGTTGAAAATCAGCATAGGATACCCGGATCTGCCCTGGATGCGGTACACTTTCAGCTGCACCACAGGTGAAGCAGGGACAGGCAACACACTCTACCTTTTCACATCGCCGTTCTCCACGGAAGGCGAAATGAGGGGCTCGTTCGCCATTGACCGCAAGACAAAGACGGAGCAGGTGAGCAACAAATTCCCAGCCTACACCTGCGCATGGCATTTCAGCAGATATCTGTCAGGATGCGGGATCAGCTGCTCCGGCGGGGCCGCGGATCTGGGACGGGTATTCGGGCTGGCACCTGGAAGAGCCGTCGTCCAGGACAGTCTCACCATAATAGGCACCACCTACTCTCCGGAACTTTCTTCGATAGCCTCGGAGACCAACCATGAAAGCAACAACATGTTTGCCGAGACTCTCTTCAAGACAATCGGAAGGGAATACTGCGGGGAAGGGACGTATGATGCAGCCCTCGAGGCATCGGAAGGCCTGCTCAAAGAACTCGGAGCCGGCACGGAAGGCCTGCACCAGGCAGACGGAAGCGGACTGTCCAGGCAGGACAGCTTCTCGCCGGAATTCATGTGCGGATTCCTGGCCGCCATGATGGACTCCCCTTCCTTCAGCTGCTTCGCAGAGAGCCTTCCGCAGCCCGGTAAAGGCACCCTGAGTTTCCTGATGGGGAAATACCCCCCGGAATCGAAATCCAGGATACGCATGAAAAGCGGCTCCATGACCGGCGTAAGGTGCTACTGCGGATACATCATCCCGACTGAAGGCAGCCGGGATGAGACTATAGTCTTCACCGTCATGGTGAACAATTATTTCGGATCTCCACGCAGACTCCAGACATTCCTGGAGAAACTGGTCTATCTGCTGTCGCTTGAGAACTAGACCTGTATTTTCTTGTTCACATTCTTGTATCCGGCGGATGCGTAATACAGAATGTAGGCGAGGCACAGGAAAATGAGCCACAGTGAGTTGAGGAACCCCAGCCAGTCAGCGAGAAGGCCCTGCAGCACAGGAATAACACCGCCGCCGCAGACCATGAGCATGAAGAAGCCGGAAGCCTCTTCGGTGTATTTCCCGAGGCCGTCAACAGCAAGATTGAAGATGGACCCCCACATAACAGAAGTGAACAGACCGCAAAGAATCAGGAAAAGCACGTTCACAGGGATATCGGTGCCGTAGCGGCCGAAGACGAACTCTATCTTGGACGGAGTGAATATCGTCATGAGAATCAGGGCAAGCGCTCCGAAAGCCGCAAAAGAAAGCATGTCCCGGCTTGCGAAACGTGCACCGTAATAGCCCCCTATAGCCCTGCCGATGAACATGCACAGCCAGTATGCACTGACGATGATCCCGGCTGTGAGCGGATGGATACCCATGTCATGGATAAGGTATATGTTTGCGGAGTTGGCGATACTTATCTCGACCCCGACATAGAGGAAGACCGCCACTGCGCCAAGCTTGAAATGTCTGAAAGAGAGATAGCTGGTAGTTCCACGGGCAGGGAAAAGACGCGGACGCTCTGCGAGGTCGCGCTCCGGCTCCGGGATTTTCGTGAAAAAGATTATCACGAAAGAAACAAGGAAGATGGCCATTATGGCGACGAATACCGGGTCCGCATCCTTTATCGTATGGCTCGCATGCTGCCCCATAAGAGCCCCCACGACAAACGGGATCACAGTGGCGGCCAGGGAATTGAAGGCCCCGCCTATCTGGATGAGCTGGTTACCCCTGTTGCCGCCGCCACCGATAGAGTTGAGCATAGGGTTCACCACAGCATTGAGCATACACATGGCAAAACCGGCCACGAATGCGCCGAGAAGGTATATCCAGAAATTCGCAGCCAATCCGGAAATATAAAGGATACCTATGCCGGTGAATCCGATCCCCGTGGCAATGAGGGAAGACACTTTGTATCCGTATTTCCTCAGGAAATAACCCGCAGGCAGACCCATGAGGGCATATGCCATGAAGTTGACGAAGTTTCCGAGCTGCGACCCCCCGTTACTCAGCCCGAACTGGAATTTGACTATCACTCCGAGAGGATTCTGAAGCCCCGTGACGAATGCTATCATGAAAAAAAGGATGAACATGATAACAATCGCAGGAATATATTTTCTTCTTCCCATCATGTTTAAGTTTAAGTTTATAAAAAGATACAACGTCAATCTTCAAAGGTATAAAAAAATCCTGTCAAAGCATAATACCTTGACAGGATTTTTCCTCATTCTGTTACAGTTACCGTAACTCCGCAGGACGGAGCCGGAAACCTTTATCGGGCTACAGCTCCCAGGCAAGAGCGGATGCACCGAGAATGGCAGCGTCAGACTCCTTGAGCTGCGAGAAGACTATCTTTATCTTGTTCTTCCACAGAGGGAGCAGATTGGCGTTCATGGATTCCATGATAGGCTCATACAGATATTCCTTTGCCCTTGCAAGACCGCCGAAAAGCACAATGGCCTCCGGGGCGCTGAAAGCCACGAAATCAGCGAATGACTGCCCGAGGATCTTTCCGGTGAACTCGAATATCTTAAGGGCAAGCTTGTCTCCTTCCTTAGCCGCATCATAGACATCCTTCGACGTGATATTGTCAAGACTCCTGAGGGAAGACGGCTCGTCGCTCATCTCCAGCCATTCACGTGCCGTGCGGGCAACCCCTGTAGCCGACGTATAAGTCTCCAGGCAGCCGGTCTTCCCGCAGTTGCACAGGCGGCCGTTGCGCCTCACTGCGCATGTGTGGCCCAGCTCCCCGGCAAACCCGTCATGTCCGTATACCACTTCGCCGTTTATGACGATACCGCTTCCCACACCAGTGCCAAGAGTGATCATGATGAAATTCTTCATTCCTCTTGCGGCTCCATATGTCATTTCACCGACAGCGGCGGCGTTGGCGTCATTGGTCAGGGCGACAGGAAGCCCGTTGGTCTTGTCGCTGAGAAGCTTCGCGAACGGGATAGTCTTGTTCCCTCCCCATACGATGTTCACAGCACATTCGATATTGCCGGTATAGTAGTTGGCGTTCGGAGCGCCTACACCGATTCCCCTTATCTTCCCCTCTGACTCGGACTCGCCAATGATTTTCTCAAGTGCGGCAGCCAGCTCATCTATATAAAGGTCCACATCATCATACGTATCAGTGCGGATCACAGTCTGGGCGAGGACCTGTCCACGTGTGTCCACAATACCCATCTTGGTAGTCTGCCCGCCGACATCTATACCTACTACATAAGGCTTTTCAACAGTATTCATCATGATGCAATATTTACGTCAGTCTGACAAATTTATATCGTTAATATAATTTTGATTTTTCAATAATTTATCTCTAATTCCATGACCACCGGCCTGAAATCAGTGGTTGTTTCCGGAAATCAGTCCCCGGTCATGGACTCTGCGCGCCATACAGCCAGCAACGGCTATCTCTGCTCCCTGGTAGGTTTCGAGAGGAAGAGGGCGAACAGGAGGATATAGGCGAGAGCGGCTACAAGTACCCAGTAGCTGTCGATATATCCGAAACTGTCAGCTACGGCCCCCTGTACAAACGGGAGGATACCGCCGCCGCACACCATCACCATGAACAGTCCAGAGGCGATGGATGTATACTTGCCGAGCCCCTCGACGGAAAGGTTGAATATCGACCCCCACATCACTGAAGTGCAGAGTCCGCAAAGGACAAAGAACACCACGCCCAGAGGTATGTCCACGAGGCTGAAAGAAAGGTCGGACCCGAATGCAGGGAACTTCACGAAAGTGTCAGGCAGGAACATCCCGATAAGCAGGAAGACTATAGCCACTGAACTTACGACTGTCATCATCACCTTGCTGGATACCTTGCCGCCGACTGCACCTCCGACAAGACGGCCCACAAGCATGAGCAGCCAGTACATACCGACAACAGTCCCGGCGACTCCGGCTGACATGCCGATTTCAGGAGAGGTCATGTAGAGGTTTGCAATATTAGGTATACCGACCTCGATGCCGACATAAAGGAAGATGGCGATCACACCGAACACGAGGTTCTTGTGTGCCAGTGCGCCCTGGATGCTTGCCATGGTGCCTTCGCTCTTTTCCTTGGATGCCTTTGCGGCCTCAAGTTCAGGCTCAGGGATATTCGAGAACACGATTATCACGAACGCAAGGGCAAATACACCCATCGCGATGAAGAGTGCCGGATTTGCATCAGAAATCGCGGTCTGGGAAGTCACTTCGCCGATCAGGTACCCGACAAGCACAGGCACAATAGTGGCGGAAAGTGAGTTGAAAGCCCCTCCTATCTGGATAAGCTGGTTGCCTTTGTTCCCGCCGCCGCCAAGGGTGTTGAGCATAGGGTTGACCACAGTGTTGAGCATACACATCGAGAATCCTGACACGAAGGCGCCCGTAAGATATACCGCAAAACTTTCCGCTACGCCAGAAAGGAATGAGATACCCACCCCAATGAATCCGACTGCAACTGCGGCAAGGGCCGTGATCTTATAACCGTATTTCTTGAGGATAAAACCTGCAGGGAGCCCCATAAAGGCATAGGCGATAAAGTTTGCAAGGTTACCGAGCTGGGACATGGCGTTGGTCGCCCCGAACTGAGATTTAACGATGACCCCCATCGGGTTCTGGAGTCCTGTCACGAATGAAATCATCGCAAAGAGGAAGAACATGATCGCGATGGCCAGGACATTGCTGTTTTTCTTAGACATTTTAATTCGATTTATGTTAATAATTATTATGGTCCGTTGAAAAATCAGCCAAAGATAGTAAAAATTAGCATACAGGAATCCTTTTTCAGTCTAAATTGTTTTGACAGCCTCCTCAAAACCCGCCCGGTCGCCCTTAGCCTTGTTCTTGATCTTTGCCCTGTAGTTGTATATCGTATTTGCGGAATAATGCAGCAGGGACGCTATTTTGCTCGAATCCGCAATTCCCAGCTTGATCAGGGCGAATACTCTCAGCTCCGGAGTAAGAGTATCGTCTCCTTTGGTCGTTATGGCTTCCCCCTCCGCCAGCAGGGAATTGAACTTGTCGACAAAATCAGGATACAGGTTCAGGAAAGTGGTGTCGAACATTTTATAGAACTCCGTTATGTCTTCATCTATCGGCGGCAGGGCCTCTATCTCCGCAACGATATCGGCAGCATTGCCTCGGCGGATATATTTCAGGACATGGTTCTTGTATTGTCTGATGGTGTTGATGTTTTCCGAGAGTATGCTCAGGAACAGTGTGATATACTCCTGTTTTATCTTGTCCGACTCCAGTATCTTGGCATTCAGGTCGGAAAGCTTCCTGTTGGCTTCTATAAGATCCTGGTTCCTGTGCTCGATGGCAAGATACGAGGTCTGCAGGGCCTTTCTGGTCTTGTCCAGAACCCTCTGCCTCATGTAAATGAAAACAAGCAGCACCACCATTACCGTAATAAGGGCGGCCATGGCCGTCACCATTGCATTCATCGACCGCTGCCAGCGTGTATTCTTGTCCTGATAGGCCTTGCCAATCTCAGGAAAGAACATGGCGATCTGCCACGGGCGCAGCTTGCCTCCGAAAAAGATGGCATCGGGCATACAATGGTCCGCCGTATAGGAAAACGCACGGTCTATGTCCCCGCAGCTGAACAGATCGGATGCAAGAAAATTCAGCGATGCATAGTCCTTTGTCGCACACATCACATCGGTATATGCAGAGCGTATGAGCCAGAGCATCTTTTCTTCCAGAGGGGCATTTTCACCAAGCATGTCCTGATAATGGTAACAAGCTATCGCATATTCATGGGAACCTTCTTCCGACACGTCTACGAGTTTTCCGGCACATTCCTTAGCCTCCTGTAATCGTCCGTACTGGACAGCTTCCTCCATTTTCAGCATATACCAGTCGAACGTCCCGGGCCCGGCCATTGCAAGCAGTGCGTTCCTATACACGGTACGGAGAATGGCCTGCTCCTTGAATATACGGTTATCATTGGCGTAAGCCATAAGTTCTCCTGCCAGATTATGCCTGGCCTTGAGATACTGATACCGCAGCGACTGCGGAATCTGTTCGGATTCGAGACGATGGAGAATGGCCTGCGCCTCGAGATGGTAGCCGCCGAGGGTGTACTCTTCAGCCGTAGCTATGTCTGTTTCAATAAGTTTTACACTGTCCTCGAGCTGAAGGGCTATGCTCCTGCACTTGCCCAGATATGCCATGGTAGAATCAAGGCTGTATGACCGGAATTCGCCTGCTATCCGCATATTGATGCCGTATATCTGGGACAGGTCGTCCTGTTCGTCCAGCACGCTTTTCAGAATATTTATCCTGTCCTTGAGATACTGGACATAGATTTCCTTCCTGCTCAGGATCTCATCGAGGCGTTCGAGTTCTTCCGAATAATCCTTGCCCTTGGACGCAAAGGCAGGAATCTGCGTAATCCGGGCAAGGATCAATATGAATATGACGAGGAATTTTCCGGTCATGCTATATCAGATTGGCTCTATTTAAGTTCAAATGTAACTTTTCCTCTTACGTCATCGGCTGCCGCCGCAATATAAATGTCGAATTTTCCCGGTTCCGCCACCCATTCATGCCTGTCGGGATCGAAGAAACTGAGGTCGTCCCTGTCTACCGTAAACGAAACAGTCGCGCTCTCTCCCGGAGCAAGAGTCACCTTCTCGAACCCTTTCAGTTCTTTTACCGGTCTGGAAAGGGAAGACTTCCTGTCGCCGACGTACATCTGGACAGTTTCACGCCCGGCGCGGTCTCCCGTATTGGTAACCTTTACTCTCACTGTCACAGTACTGTCAATGGTCATTTCCGTACTGTCCAGTTCCGGTTCACCGTACTCGAAGGAGGTATAGCTCAGACCGTGGCCGAATGCGAACAGAGGCCTGGTCTTCTTCTGCATGTCGGTCCATCTGTATCCGACATATATACCGTCTTTGTATTCTACATCCACGGTATCCCGGGAAGCTACCCCTACATATTCTCCGAAGATATGTGCCGGGACGTCCTCTATCCTTGCAGGGAATGTAAACGGAAGTTTTCCTGACGGATTGACATCACCGGAAAGCACATCCGCGATGGCATGTCCGGCCTCCGAGCCGATGAACCAGGCCTGCAGGACTGCAGGTACCTTGTCGACCCAAGGCATAGCGACCGCATTGCCGGAAACATTGACCACGATAAGGTTGGAATTGGCCTCCGCAAGAGCCTCTATAACCTTGTCCTGACCATACGGAAGACCGAGACCGTATCTGTCGGAGTCTTCACAGTCCTGGTGTGCGCTTTTGTTCAGGCCTCCGACGAATACCACGTAATCGGCATCCTTCGCCTGTGCCACTGCATCGGCTATGAGCTGTTCTGCCGACCGGCTTTCACTAAGATCCTGACCGGTAGTCACGCCGTTGTATTCTCCGGTGACATCGCCTACATAGCCTCTCTCATAGACCACCTCGACATTCCTGCCTGCGCGCTCCCGGATTCCGTCCAGAGGAGAGATTTCCCTCTGGACCTTGAGAGAGGAGCTTCCTCCGCCCACGGTCATCATCTTTATGGCATTCTCGCCTACTACAAGTATCTTTCCGGCATTGTCCATATCCATAGGAAGAAGGCCGCCTTCATTCTTCAGAAGGACAATGCCTTCGCCTCCGATCTTCCTGGCAGCCGCATAATGGGCTTCAGAACACATGCTGCCAAGCGGACGGTTCCTGTCCAGCACTGTACGGTACATGAGCCTGAGGACATTGCGCACCTTATTGTCGAGTTCTTCGGTTCCGACCTCTCTACTGCGGATTTTTTCCAGATAAGGGTAGGCGAGATAGTAGTTGTCATACGCATTGCTGCTGCCGCCTTTCAGTCCGTCAGTCCAGCTGCCGAATTCCATGTCCAGCCCGTTATGTATCGCCTGATCTGTATCATGGGTACCGCCCCAGTCGGAAACCACAACTCCGTCATACCCCCACTCGCCGCGGAGGATATCGTTCAGGGTATACTCATTATGACAGCAATGCTGGTCCTTATAAAGGTTGTATGATCCCATTATGGCCCAGGTTCCGCCTTCCTGGACTGCAGCCTTGAATGCCGGAAGATAGATTTCATAAAGGGTACGGTCATCGACTATGACATTGGTATTATGGCGGTTGGTTTCATGGTTGTTCAGAGCGAAATGTTTTACGCAGGTTGCGACTCCGTTCGACTGGACTCCTTTGATATAAGGGACTACCATCTGGCCTGAAAGGTATGGATCCTCACCCATATATTCGAAATTACGGCCGTTCAGCGGAGTCCTGTAAATATTCACGCCGGGACCGAGGACCATATCCTTTTTCCTGTATCTGGCCTCTTCGCCGAGACATTTCCCGTACAGGGAAGCCATTTCCCTGTCCCATGTAGCGGCAAGGCATGTCAGGGCCGGGAAAGCCACGCAGGAATCGTTCGTCCATCCGGCCTGGTCCCATTCGTCCCAAAGCACTTCCGGCCTTATGCCGTGCGGCCCGTCCGTGGTCCAGATTTCAGGAATCCCGAGTCTGGCGACTCCAGGAGAACTGAATTTCGACTGGGCGTGGATCACTGCGATCTTTTCCTCCAGCGTCATACGGCCGAGCGCATCCTCGATCCTGTCCTCTAACGGTCTGGTTTCATCCAGGTATGCCGGAGTCTGTGCAGCAAGAGGAACTGCGGCCAGGACGAATCCGGCAACGATATGCATAAATTTCATGTGTTGCTTGATTTAATTCACGAATGACAAAGTTATCAAATTTTCCGGTAAAGGCGGCACCGCTGCCAAAAGACTGCGGCACCGCCTTGAACCTGAAACAGAAGATGCTCTAAAGTTTGTCGAACCTTATGGTCTCGATACCGTCGGACTCTGCCTTGGTAAGATCGATGGTAAGCCTGTAGGTCGCTCCGAGCTCCAGAGGGGCGCCGGAAGCATCGGCAAGTTCGATATTGTAGGAATCGGACATCTTGAGGCACTGGGCGCTGTTGCCTTCAAGATTGACAGTAGTGGCGGAGCCGAATATCTTTCCGCACTCATTGCCCCACGCGTTCTGGGCGAAATATTTGGCAGAAACATAATCGTATCTGAACCGTCCGCCCTGTGTGGTGCCGTCTGTTTCCGCCACGGCCTTGCCCGTAAACTGGAATACCATAGGACGCACCTCGGCCATGCAATAGTTATTGCCTGAATCCCAGCCGAACTGGTTTGTCATTACAGGGCTGGCTACTCCCCAGCCCATAAGCCACAGGGCTCCTTCCGCAAGAGTCGCATCCGTCCCGTCCTCTTTCACCCTGGTGAACCTGACAGTCTTGGCTGCTGTGTTGAGATCTATCCTGTAATGCCCTGAAACGGCATTGAACGCCGCGCCTGTAGTCCCTATTGTAAGATAGTCAGGATCAAGGTAGTAAGAGAGAAGTTCCGTAAGTTCTATACCGGAAACCGACAGAGAAGAATTCTGTTTGAGGTCCAGAGTGACACTGTAATTGCCTGCGGAAACCATCTCCATTTCCTGGCCGTTGATGGAGATCGCTTCTTGAGGTATCTCGAACGGAGAAGCCTCGAACGTAAGTGTATTGAACGTGATAGTATATCCTGTGGAGCTGTAGGAGAATGGTATCATGCCCTCGGCATCAAGCTCTACGGCCCCGCTCTCCCATCCGAAGTGCAGGACATTCTGCGTACCCGGTACCGGAGCGGATTCTATGCTGGCGCTGCACTGCGGAGGGAAGTCACCTTCCACCGCGTAAACATACTTTTCTCCGGCAGGTTCCATCCTGTACTGCCGCCCGTCCGCCGTAACAAGTGTAAGATATTCGAATTCTGGTCTTGAAACAGCGACATATACCGTATCCCTTGTTATCGCCTGGCCGACATTCTGGGCCTCGAACACCAGGGCGGCGTTACCATTGGGGATGTCTTTCATGAACGGTACGTCAAGCCATCCATCATATATCCCGGCCTCTTTCGTCCTTATTGTAGTATCGCTGACCACATCCTGGTCAAAACAGAGCTTCGCCTTCACGGTCGACAGGGCAAAGTCACTGTCGCTGACATCAACCGAGAAAGTGAGCCGTCCTCCCATATCCGCAGACTCGCTATAGGACGCCACCGAAAGATTCGGTCCTTTATCTGCGAAGACATACTCGAACTCCTTTTTGCAGGACATGAAGACTGATGCCGCTGCAGTCAAGGCTATCGTTGCTTTAACTATATTTTTCATTTCTTTTTCCGTTTATTGAGGTTTTAATCATGCCAGAGCACTGAAACCAGCGACCTGGCCGGCACATTGCACCTTATGGTGTAGTCTCCTCCTGTGGAGAACACGAAACTTTGGTCTTCAGCGGCTTTGCTGACCATTATCACGCCTATGGTCCCGTCAGGATTGGCGAAAGCGAGGTATTCTATATCATCCGCTTTGAACCCGGAAGTCCTGATGCGCACGGCACCCGGCCTGATCACCCTTGAAGCATGCGCTATCTGGTAATAGTGGGTCCTGTAGGTCAATGTCCTGTAGTCCGCCGAAGATATGTCCACTGCTCCATAGCATGTCTTGCAGGAGCCCGGAGCAGGGCTGTAAGGACCTTTCTTGTCATCAAGCATCAGGTTCCACAGAGTAACGCCCTTGCCCATCCTGGACAGCGTTCCGATGAAGATAGTAGAGAAGTCGTTCACCAGGCAGTCGGCGAAATTGTAGTTCCACTCGCCGATAGAAGCCTCCGTGAAATATATCTCTTTGTCAGGGTACTCGTAGACGATCTGGTCGAGTTCGGAAACGCTGCCCCCGTAGTTGTGCCATGCCGACCCCGCGATATATCTGGAAGCTGCGGCATCGGCGTATATGAGAAGAGGGTAGCCCTGCTGCCCGGCATTGTTGTCATAATTGAAATTGTGGTCGAAGACCAATATCTTGGTATCGATTCCGGCCGCTTCAAACTCAGGACCGAGACCTTCTTTGATAAAATCCCGTTCCTGGTTCCATCCCATAAACATGGACATGGAGTTGCCGTGGTTCAAAGGCTCGTTCTGCGGAGTGACGGCATAGATGTCGAACCCCTGGCCTTCCATATACTGTATCCACTTCACGAAATACCGGGCATATATTCCGTAGCAGTCTTCCCTGAGGGATGCACTGGTCCATGAGGCAGACTCTTTCATCCATAGCGGTGCGGACCACGGGGAACCGATGATCTTCACGTCAGGATTGATCGCATAGATCTCCTTGAGCACAGGGATGAGATATTCTACATCGTCCTTGTGAGGGGAGAAATACTGCAGAGGGTCGTCCTCCGGTCCTTCGGTATCACACCATGTGAACTCGGCACCGCTTGCGGGGAAGTCCGAAGCTCCTATTGAAATACGTATCAGGCTGGACCCTAGACCGGAAGACTTGTCAAAAATATGTTTAAGGAAAGCCGTGCGGTCTTCCTGCGCCATATGCATGAGGTTGTAGCAGGTCGCACCGGTAATCGCGGCCCCGAACCCGTCGACAGTCTGGTATTTCTCCGATTTGTCAATATTAACGACATACGGGGACATGCTCCCGGCCTTGTCGAAATCATAGCCTGCAGCTTCGAACAGATGTCCCGCGTCTGCAGTCGTTGTCCATGTGAGGACATCCCCTGCCACTTCTTCCGGAGTTCCAGTGGTCTCTTGTCCTCCTCCGCCGTTCTCGGGAGAATTACATGCTGCAATAACCGGCACCAGTGCCGCCAGAGTGATTATAAATCTTTGTTTCATAATTGTTCACCGGTATGTTAATACCCTGGATTCTGTTCCAGATTAGGGTTATTGTCCATCTGGGTGGTAGGAATAGGCATGAGGATTGTCTCGGCCGTAAGAGGATATCTGGTCTGCCAGTAAGAATCCTTCTGCGGCATGGCATCGTGGATTTCCTTTGCCTTGTCATGCCTTACAAGGTCGAAGAAACGGAATCCTTCGAATGAAAGTTCGAGACGGCGCTCGTGAAGCACCGCATCTATCATCTCTTCCTGGCTTGAAGGGGCCGCAATCGGAGAGAGCTTCGCCCTTTCCCTTATCCTGTTTACATAATATGTCGCACCGTTCTCGGCAGAGAAGTTACCCTGCATGGCAAGAGCCTCGGCATGGAGAAGATACGTCTCGCCCAAACGCATCAGGATAGTACTGGTGGCATTGGTAGGGCACTTGTGCATGAATGCATAATTGTCTGCAGGGTAATAGTTGCTCCATGAGCACTGGTCCCATATGATGCTCGCATTCATCCTTTCAGTGTCGCCTTCGGCTTCATAAGCCTCGATAATGTCTCTTGAAGGAGTTATCCATTTTGCCCAGGTATAGCTGTCGTTCGGATTGTAATAGTTGCGGTGGAACATCATCCATACCCAGTTGCCGCTTTCTCTGGTCCATGGCACCTCGAAAATGGACTCTGAAGTATTCCTTACGGCATCATCGTCATTGTAAGCCCACAGGTCGCCGTAGTTCTCGCAGAGGGAATATGCCGGAAAGGCTTCAACGGCCTCGCAGCACCTTGCCACCTCGTCCCAGTTCCTGCGGGGCTTCTCGGCATATACTCTGGCAAGGAGCCCGTATGCAAATCCCTTTGAAAATACGGTCTTGTCGGAAGAGCTCGGTTCGGGAGCATGTTCGCATGCATAGGTAAGATCCTCGATCATCTGGTCATAGACTTCTTCAAGCGGAGTCCTTGACGGGAAATATTCATCGTAGACCTCTTCAATATTCTCGGCAGTAATGGCAGGCGGAATGGTAGTCACCACCGGGATGTCGCCCCACAACTGGCTCATGCAGTAAAGGTTATAGGCTCTCCAGCACATGGCTTCAGCTTTCCACTCGTCATGCTCCGTCTGGGTCATCGAGGCATCCGCCTCCTTGATCCTGTCGATATTGCAGATTATCTGGTTGGCGTTGCTTACCTGGTTAAGGAAATAAGTCCAGTCCCTTGTAACGTTCTTGTTCTCGCCGTCGACGTTGTTTCCTTCGATGGCGGCGATTTCACCTGTACTCGGGGAACCGCAATAGGCATTGTCGGCACGGCATTCGGAATATACGAGCCAGTCCTGATAGCCTGCCTCCTGTATATTCTTCACATAGCTGTTATAAATGGCATCGCGCAGACCTTTCATGTCTTCCCTTGAAGTATACTGTGTCTCTGTCTCTTCCTCGACATTGACATTCCCTTCGTTGAAAGATGTCACAGGGTAGAGGTCCAGGTCGCAGGAAGACAAGGAGATAAGACATGCAGCTGCAGATATATAAATTATTTTTTTCATTTCTGTCTCGGTTTAATTTATTAGAAATCGATGTTGACACCGAATGTCACTGTCTTCACGTTAGGATATGTTCCCCAGTCGATTCCCATGCTGGTCGCACTGGTATACTGGCTCATTTCCGGGTCATAGCCGGAGTAGTTGGTGAAGGTGATCATGTTGTCAAGGGTGATATAAGGCTGGATCCTGGCGATATTAGCCTTTTTCAGCTTAGGATGCACGATATCATATGACAGGGTGATATTCTTGATTTTCAGGTAAGAACCGTCCTCTACCCAACGAGTGGAAGCACGCAGGTTGTCAAGTTCCCCCGCCTTAGGGATATCGGTAATCTGACCTGGAACCTTCCAACGTCTGAGGACATCGGTTATCTGGTTTGCTCCGTTATACATTCCGACCATTTCGATTCTTGAAGCATTATAGATGTCGTTGCCTATGGAGCTTGTAATAAGGAAGCTGAGGCTGAGGCCTTTCCATGATATCGTATTGGTCATTCCGAATGTAAACCACGGATTCGCGTTACCGATATACTGCTTGTCGCTGGAGTTGATCTTGCCGTCTCCGTTAAGGTCCTGATAGCGCATCATACCGGTTTCAGGATCGACTCCTTCCGCCTTGTATCCCCAGAACATTGAAAGAGGCTGGCCTGGAGTCATCCTTACGACATACTCGCTCAGGGCCTCGGATGTCTGGGTATAATAGTAGATTTGCTGCAGATCGAGTTTTTCCAGACGGTTGCGGTTCATGGAAATGTTGAAATCGGTAGTCCACCTTACCCCCTTGCGGTCCAGATTCACCGATGAAAGGGCGAATTCGAGTCCCCAGTTGGACATCTCGCCTTCGTTACGGTAGATGCTCGGATAAGGAGACGGAAGAGGAACGCTCATGAGCAGATCCTTGGTGTATTTGTAGTACCCGTCGAGAGTGAATGTAAGCCTGTTGTCAAGGATTGCGAAGTCAATACCTACATTGGTCTGTGTGGTGGTCTCCCATGTCAGATCCTTGTTGCCTATGTTCGACTTGCTGCCCAGAGTAGGCACCGCCTCTTCATATCCTGTCGATGTCCAATCGTAATAGTTGGTGTTGTAGGTCTGGACCCATGCATAGTCTGCAAGACCCGCCTGGTTACCCGACTGCCCCCAGCCGGCACGGAGTTTCAGGTCGCTTATCCATGAAATGTCCTTCATCCACGACTCGCCGGAAATACGCCACGCCGCAGATACCGAAGGGAAGAAGCCCCATCTGTGGCCCGGAGCAAGCTTTGAAGAACCGTCCGCACGGAAGTTGGCCGTGATATAATACCTGCTGTCATAATTGTAGGAAACTCTGGCGAGATAGGACATGATCGCCCATTTGGCATATCCCTGCGACTGTCCTCTCAGGCCACCCTTGTTACCTCCGTTAAGACCCCAGATGACATTGTTGTAATCAGGAGAGAAATAATTTCTGGAACCGCTGAGGTTTTCCCATCTGGAGGTGGTGGCGGAAGTACCTCCCATTGCCTCGAAATTATGGACTCCGTTCCATGTGTTGTTGTAAGTCAGGATGTTGTCATATACCATCCTCATATCGTCGCTTCTGGTAGAGGAAGCCTCGCCATGCTGGGTACGGCCATATGAAGTATGGATCGGATCCAGGAAAGAATAGTCGTGCACCCACCTGCGGTCCATTGTAACCGTAGACTTGAAATTAAGGTTCTTATGGAACTTGATTGTAGCATATCCCGTAAGGAGGAGACGGTCGGTCTGGGAGTAGTTGTTCTCCGTTCTGGCCATATTCTCGGCAGGCGTGGTAAGGTTCGCCCCGTAGAAAGTATTCCAGTACCAGTCCGGATTCTCATCGCTCCATATTTTTGCATAAGTAGGCGTATTGACCACTGAAAGCACCACTCCTGCGCGGTTGGAGCCGGTTCCGGAAATGATACCGTTGCTCTTGTAGGAAGAATAGGCGACATTGGCTCCGACGGATATCCACTTGAAGAGGTCAGAGTCCACGCTCGCCTTGATATTGTACCTTCTGTTGTATGCAACATCAATGACTCCTTTCTCGTCGGTGTAACCGCCTCCTATATAGTAGCGGAGCTTTTCGTTTCCGTTCGATACCGAAATCTGATAGTTCTGCGTGATACCCGTCGAATAGGTCTCGTCGAACCAGTCTGTTTCGTCCCGCAGTCCGTCAGGAAGCGTCGCACCGCCGATTTCGTCCATAAGATCCTTGTACTGGGCGACATTAAGGACATCATAGGTCTTGGTTACATTTGAAAGTCCGACATAGGCGCTGAAGTTGATCTGCGGGCCCTGGCTCACCTTTCCCTGCTTGGTGGTGATGAGTACGACTCCGTTGGCGGCACGCGAACCGTAGATGGCGGCAGAAGAAGCATCCTTCAGGATGGACATACTTTCGATGTCATTCGGAGAAAGGTATGCGATGGCAGAATTGCCTTCGCCTACAGGGACTCCGTCCACGACATACAGAGGGTCATTGCTGGATGCGATTGAAGACGCACCGCGGATCCTTACCGTCATGCCCCCCCCAGGAAGTCCGCTGGTCTGCTGGACCTGGACTCCGGCAACCTTTCCCTGGATGAATCCGGAAGCATCGGAAACCGGACGGAGCTTCATATCCTCGTTTGAAACCACTGAAACGGCAGTGGTCAGGTCCTGTTTCTTCACGGATCCGTAACCGATGGCGACGACAGCGTCCAGAGCTATGGCCGATTCGCTTGAAACCACATCGATGACAGCCCTTCCGTTTACCTGTTCGATGACTGTCTCATAACCTAATGAATTGAATTCGAGAGAAGCCTGAGGGCTTGCTACAGTAATGGAATATTCTCCATTCTCGTCAGTGACGACACCGTTTGAAGTGCCTTGTTCCTGCACCGCCATACCGATGACGGGATAGCCGTTCTGGTCTGTCACTGTACCTTTAACAGAATGTTGCTGTGCAAAGGCGGTAATTCCCAGCAGCAGCAACGCAGCAGTTAAAATTTTCCTCATACAGCTGATAATTAGTTAGTGTTAAATTGTTTTATATGGTTTTGGGTTAAAATAGTTCACCCGGACTGCCATATCAAATACAAAATTAAAGAATCGGCGAATCTCCGGATAGCCTCCGGAAGCCCCATACAGACAATAAGTGGACAAACAATGACCGGTCAAAATATCAATCCGCTATCAATCAGCGATATGATTAACTGTCTGCCTAACAAATAAAGTGGACGGAAAAACAGTAATCAGGGTATTTTTCCTTTAAACTTATATACAGGAATAATGATTTTTTGTAGTAATTTTGCCCGTGGTATCGGATAATCATTCTATAAAAGGTCTGACTATATGCTGAAAAAACTCAGGGTGACCCTTGCCGCCATATTCTTCATTTGCATAACACTGCTCTTCCTTGATTTCACGGGGACACTGCACGCATGGCTGGGATGGATGGCGAAAATACAGTTCATTCCCGCCGTCCTCGCACTAAATCTGGCGGTCATCGTGCTGCTGGTTCTTCTGACGCTGGTTCTCGGCAGGGTGTACTGCTCTGTCATCTGCCCGCTCGGAATTTTCCAGGACATAGTTTCCTGGATCAACGGAAAGCGCGGGAAGAAACAGAAGAACAGGTTTTCATATTCCCCTGCGAAATCATGGCTACGGTACACGTTCCTGGCCATTTTCATCGTGGCTCTGGCGGCCGGCATAGGGTCTCTGGCAGCGCTTCTTGACCCTTACGCCTCATACGGGCGCATCGCAAGCAACCTGTTCGCCCCCCTCTGGCAGCTGGGGAACAACTTTCTGGCTTGGATAGCCGAAAGGGTGGACAGCTATGCGTTCTACAGCACGGACGTATGGGTGAAGAGCCTCCCGACATTCATCATAGCCGCTGTCACCTTTATTATAATAGCGGTACTCGCATGGCGCGGAGGCAGGACATACTGCAACACGGTATGCCCTGTAGGCACAGTTCTGGGGTTCCTCTCCCGCTTCGCCATGTTCCGCCCTGTAATCAATGCGGACAAATGCCGCAGCTGCAGCCTGTGCTCGCGCGGATGCAAGGCATCATGCATCGACTATAAGAACCACAGCATAGACTACAGCCGCTGCGTGGACTGCATGGACTGCATAGGCACATGCCGGGACGGGGCGATAAGCTACAGGTTCGCCTACGGGAAAAGGCATAAGGCCGGCACAGGTCCGGACGGAGGGGACGGGGCGCAGGACGGGAAAGCCTCTGCAGACGGCGGCGCATCCCGCAGGGCGTTCCTCGCATCGGCCGTGATGGCGGCATCGGCAGCGACCATCAAGGCCCAGGAGATGAAGCTTGACGGCGGGCTTGCGGAGATACAGGACAAGAAAATACCTGAAAGGGCCACGCGGATAGTCCCGGCAGGAGCGCTAGGCATAAGCCATTTCGCCCAGCACTGCACAGCCTGCCAGCTCTGCGTGTCAGTATGCCCGAGCCAAGTGCTCAGGCCGTCCACATCGCTGCTGACACTCATGCAGCCGGAGATGTCATACGAGAGGGGATACTGCCGGCCGGAGTGCACGAAATGCTCGGACGTATGTCCTGCAGGGGCCATTTCACCGGTGACAAGAGAGGAGAAATCATCCGTCCAGATAGGCCACGCTGTGGTCATCCGTGAAAACTGCATAGTGAACACCGACGGGGTGAGCTGCGGGAACTGCGCAAGGCACTGCCCGAGCGGGGCCATCTCGATGGTCCCTGCCAGCCCGCACGGCCAGGATGATGGCAGGGACAACGGCAAAGGCAGGCAGCACAGGCACGGCCGGGAACTCCGGATACCTGTGGTGGACGTGGAAAGGTGCATCGGATGCGGAGCCTGCGAATATCTCTGCCCGGCCCGTCCGTTCAGCGCAATCTATGTGGAAGGACACCAGATACATAAAACAATATAATCCGGCCGTGCTGTCCGGACATGACAAAGACCAGAACGCATATGGACAACAATAAGAACTACACCCGCAGGGATTTCCTGAAAATAGCCGGCTCCGCGGCTTTCGGCGCAGCAGCTGCGGGATGCTCCGCCGCAGGAGACAAGAGCGCAGCATCTGCGGCCCCGTCCGGAGAAATGACATACCGCACCAACCCCGGCAACGGGGACAAGGTATCCCTGCTCGGATACGGCTGCATGAGATGGCCGATGAAAAAAGACAGCGAAGGGAAGGATGTCATAGACCAGGAGACGGTAAACGGCCTGATAGACCATGCACTGGAGCACGGGGTGAACTATTTTGACACCTCCCCGGTATATGTCCAGGGACAGTCCGAAAAGGCTACGGCCATTGCCCTGAACAGGCATCCCCGCAATTCCTACTATCTGGCCACCAAGCTCTCCAACTTCAGCAACTGGACCCGTGAGAACTCCATCCTCATGTACCGCAAGTCCTTCGAGAACATGCAGACAGACTATTTCGACTACTATCTGCTGCACTCCATCGGGAACGGCGGCACGAGGATGTTCGAGGAAAGGTACTTCGACAACGGGATGGCGGATTTCCTCATGAAAGAGCGCGAGGCCGGCCGCATACGCAACCTGGGCTTCTCTTTCCACGGGACGCAGGAGACGTTCGACTACGCCATCAGCCTGCATGACAAGGTCCACTGGGATTTCGTCCAGATCCAGCTCAACTACGTGGACTGGAGGCACGCCTCAGGGAACAATGTCAATGCGGAATATCTCTACGCAGAGCTGGAGAAGCGGGGTATCCCGGCCGTAATCATGGAGCCTCTGCTCGGAGGCCGCCTTTCAAAGGTGCCGCAGCATGTGGCGGACAGGCTTCTGGAGCGCAATCCTGACGGCAGCGTGGCCTCATGGGCGTTCAGATTTGCGGGCACGCCGCAGGGAGTGCTGACCGTACTGAGCGGGATGACCTACATGGAGCACCTTGTGGACAACCTCAAGACATACTCCCCTCTGGTGCCTCTGCAGAAGGATGAACTTGATTTCCTGGAAGAGACGGCCCAGCTGATGATGACATATCCTACTGTCCCTTGCAACGACTGCAAATACTGTATGCCCTGCCCGTACGGCATAGACATCCCTGCCATCCTGCTGCACTACAACAAATGCGTGAACGAGGGCAATGTGGCCGGCAGCCGCGAATCGGAGAACTACCGCAAGGCCCGCAGGGCGTACCTGGTCAGCTATGACCGTGCAGTGCCGGCGCTCCGCCAGGCGGACCACTGCACAGGATGCAGGCAGTGCGTGGAACACTGCCCGCAAAGCATAGACATCCCGCGCGAGCTGCACAAAATCGACAGATACATAGAAAGCCTCAGGCAGGACACCCTGTAGGGGAGGTGCTGCCTGAGGCTATGTTCAAAATATAAGGGACTGTGTACTATCTGGTACGTCTGACGGTATGCAGTACCTTGCCGTCCCTGTCAAGCATGTAAAGGTCCAGCTCGTGCTCATCCGCGGTGATAAGGGAGTAGCCTGACTTGTTGCTGCAGAATACTGTACCGTCCACCGGCTGCACATCCTGGCGGCTGAGAGATCCGGAAGTGTTCACCACATAGTCTATGTCGCAGCCGTCCTTGCGGATATGCTGGCCGGTGTGGATGTGGCCGCAGAGGTACATGTCCACATTGCCGTATTTCCGCAGGACAGGGTCAAGCCGCTGCTGGAGATCAGCCCTCTCGCTCTCGCTCTTGTCCGTATATGCATACACAGGATGATGGCCCACCACGAGCACCCAGTCCTCGTCAGCCCCTGAGAGGACATTGTCCAGCCATGCGAGCTGCCCTGAGTAGTCTGACTTGGAGGCATCCGCATACTTGCCAGTATCTTCACGGTATTTGTCTATCATAGGGGTGGTGTCGAGCATGACTATGCGCACGGTCACGCCGTCCTCTTCCTTGACGAAAGTATAGTACTTGGCAGGCATCTCCCAGCGGGCACTCACACCGGAGTATTCCACGACAGCGTCAGTGTTGCTCCTGTACTCATGGTTCCCGCAGACGGGATACCATGGAATCATGAGGTCCGGATGGCTGTAGATTAGCTCGTAATTGGTCATCCAGAGCGGGTCGGAGACGCTCTGTACACCCTCGAAATGATGCACATCCCCGGCCGCCACGACAAATTCAATGTCTATGGTCTCAGCCATGAGGCCCATAGTCTCCGCTATGGGCTTCTGGTCATAGTAGCCGTTGCGTCCCAGGTCGTTTGCCAGATAGAAGTTCAGCGGTTTTTCCAGGGCCTTCCACTCGGCGGTATAGTCCGGGCGGGAAGGGGTACTATTGGACGGGCCGCATGAGGCGACTGCCAGGGCAGCGGCAAGAAAGGTTATGAGATATCTTTTATGCATTTTCCTTTATTAATTGGGGTTTGACAGTTTATTCCACACCGCAGGCACCGAAATGGTTCTGCACGGCAGGGGAAGTGTAAGTGGTGCCGTTCACTGACAGGCCGGAGGCTGCGAAGAGAGGGGCCCTGTCGCCTGCGGTGTAAGCTCCTTCAAGAGCAGGAGAGCCGGAAGCGAGATGGAAATCCCATGAGTCGTCCCATGAATAGAGAGACGGGTCCACATCCAGGTCATAGTTGACGAACATCGGGTCAAGCTCCTCCGCCTGCTCTGCATCAAGGGCCATGATACTGTGGGTATCGACATATTCCACATCGTATTCCTCATGATTGAAAGCATATCCCTGGTAAGGGTAAGTGACACCGGAGTATGTGAGTATGTCCCCGTCATCCTCATATTCACCTGACCATACAATCGAGCTGGCCGCGGTACCGGAAGCGTAGTAGTTGTAGTCTATCATGGAGTTTGTCCTGTCATATCCGCCGTCCGGGTCGCCGAGCTGGTCAAGAGCAGGAGTGATAGCGCGGAACTTGCAGTTCACAAGAAGGTTGTTGAATACGCTCACACGGGCGTTCTCCTCGACATAGACACTTCCGCCCTTCTCCCCGTCACGTCTCCAGCCGGAGCCGATGATGGTGTTGTTATAAGCCTGGATGAGAGCCTGGCCGCGCACCTCGCTCTGGTCGGAGCTGGAGAGCTTCAGACCGTTGGTGTTGGGGCTGAACATGATGTTGCCGGCCACATCCACCTTGCATCCGGACTTCACGTTCACAGCCTCCGCGCCGTCATAGCCGTTGGCGCTGAAGACATTGTTCGCGATGATCGCATTCCCGCCCATCATGTAGATCCCGTCGGACCAGCCGTTGCGAATGATGCTGTTGGTGATGACATAACGGCCGTCTACGTTGTTGGTGGTAATCTGCGGATATGCGTCATCTCCCGCCGTGTAATAGCCGTTCTCGGCAGCCGGGGACCCCTCGATCACCTGTCCGCCTGTATATTCTATTATAGTATGGTCGATGAGCATCTCCTCACATGTGGCCCCTGCCACGATACCGCCCCAGAGGCCGGCGAAAGTATTCTCATAGGTCCTCTTGTCCTCGGCCACGGTAAGACGGACCGGGTTCTCGGAAGTCCCGAGACAATAAAGGTTGCCGTCCACGGTAAATTCTATGGCGACATGGTTCACACCCACTCCGGCGTCACTGAAGATGACCGTGACACCTTCTTCGATAGTGAGGCTCTCCCCTTCCGGGACAGTGATATGCCCGGTCACATTGACAGTGGAGCCGGCTTCCCATACTCCGGACACGTCGCCGGAGACTCCTTCATCGGTCCCGTTGCCGGGAGTCTCTCCGCCTTCTTCAGTCTGGTCGTTACCAGGGGTTTCCGGTGTTGTCTCTGAACAGGCAGCGAAAATGGACGCTGCCAGCATAATCATTAGGATGTTTTTGAGTTTCATGTTGTTATGTTTTAAATGTCAATTTTATCCTTGTTTAATGCAGATGCCGTCCCCGGGTCATTTCTCCGTGAAGCGGTATCGTATGCCTATCATGAAGGTCTGGGCGTTCCATTCCCTGCGCTCTATCACACCCCCATTGTAGCGTTCATAGCTGAGGGAGGATGTATGCGCGCTCGGATGGACATAGCGAAGGAGCGGCGAGTTCAGCAGGTTGCCGGCTTTTGCGAAGATGGACACCCCGGCCCGGAAACTTTTTTCAAGCGATGCGTCCAGTGAGAAGTACCCCGCCTCCCAGATGTCGTCATCCACCCAGCTCGACACCTCGCTCAGACGCTTTCCCGTGTAGCTCCCGGAGACCTGGGCCTCAAGGCCGCATTTCTGGAAATTGAAAAGGAAGGAGAGATTGGCCACATGGGCCGCCTGGCCGTAAAGAGGCCTGGTCTGGCTGACGGTGATGACATCCGGGCCGTCCATAGCCCGCTTGTCTGTAGTGATGGCAGAGTGGGTATAAGTGTAGTTGGCCTTTATGCCGAACCAGCTGAAGTACTTCATGGCATCCACCTCGACACCGTAGTTCATGGCGTCACCGAAGTTCATAGGCTTGAGGAAAGTCTCCTGCCCTTCGGTCACGAGCCCGTACTCGATCGGGTCGTAGATGTTCTTCCAGAAGAACCCCACCATGAACTGTTCCGAGGACTTGGGGAAGAATTCGTAGCGGAGGTCGATATTGTCCGCCACAGTATGTTTGAGGTCAGGATTGCCCTTCTCGTCATAGTCCTCGTTCAGGATAGTATAAGGGACGATTTCAAAAAAGCCAGGACGGTTGATGGAACGCCCGTAGGAAAAACGCAGGTTGGCGTTCCTGTGGACGCTGTATTTCACATGCAGACTCGGCAGGAAATCCGTATAGTCCTGGCTGCCTTCTGAATCTGTGTTTCTCGGATAATCAAGCACATAGCCCTGCGATGTATGTTCCGCACGCAGGCCTGCGATCACCTCGAGCCTGTCCATGGAGAACTTCGCCATGAGATAGCCCGCACCTATCCTCTCGGAAGCATCGTAGTTCAGCGGGTCCCCGATGTTGCCGTAAGGACGCGGCGTCAGAAGGAGCTCGTCGAAGTCGTTCCAGTCCTCCCCGTAGTACTGCGGGTCGCGTATGCCGGTGGAAGAGTCGAAGGTGTATTCGTTGAAGAAGCTGTCCCTGGACTTGTCCCTGTACATCCCGCCGGCCTTCAGCAGAAGGGATGACGCCCCGGTGAAGTCGAAACGGTAGCTCAGGTCTGCATATCCGGCGAAATCACGGTCGGAGTTGTGCTCCCAGCGACGGTCTGCAGAGTCGGTATTGTACAGGTGGGTGCCGTTCATGTATATCCTCGCATTGTCCGGGGTGATGCTGTATGCCCTGGAGAATACGCCGGTCCAGTCGAGTTTAAGCCTGCCGTCCTCCAGGAAGGAATGTTCGCCCTTGAGGGTGGTGTTGAAGATGTACTGCCTGTTGTACTTCATCCTCACTGTCCATTCCCTGTCATCACGGCCGTCACGCACCTCGCTTTCCCTCATGTCCATATATCCGGCGTAAAGCATCAGCTTGTGCCTTCCTGAGAACCTGTAGTCCAGTTTCAGGTGGGCCCCGAGGCGGTCCTGTTCCTCAGAGTAGGTACGGACTTCTGTCCCGTAGGTATTGGATCCGGGCTTGTAGTACAGGTCACTGTCCTTCCCGCGGAAAAGATTCTGCCAGCTCAGCGCGGCCATGACCCCCAGGCGGCCCCCGAAATACCTGTCGCCGAACGAGAGACCTCCTGTCAGGTCAGGTCGCGGACGGTGCGAGCGCACAGAGAGGTTCTCCATAGTGAAATCGTCCGCGGTGACGGCATAGTTCTCCGGACGGCCCATACGCTCGTATGGGGACTGTTTCTGTATCGCCCTGGTATTGAACGATTTGAAATCACGGTCAAAGAAAAGAGCGCTGTAGCCTGTGGCCACATTGGCATTTATCTCCATCTTATCCGGGGCATCCTTCATCACGAGATTTACCGCTCCCCCGATACCGTCGCCCTCCATGTCGGCTGTAAGCGACTTGGTGACTTCCAGACGGTCGAGCATCTCGGAAGGGAATATGTCCAGCGGGACGAACCTGTTCTTGTTGTCAGGGCTAGGAATCTTCACCCCGTTCACTAGAGTGTAGTTGTAGCGCTTGTCCATACCGCGGAGTATGGCGTAACGGCCCTCGCCGCTGCTGTTCCTCTCGATGGTGACCCCCGACATCCTCTTTATGACATTCGCCACGGTCACATCAGGAGAAAGCTCCATAGCCCTTGCGCTCATGACATTCACCACGTTCATGGCGGCTTTCTCTATCCCTCTGGCACTTGCCTCGGTCTTGCCGTGGTTTTCAGCCGCCACTACCGCCCCCTCCAGCACAATGCTGTCTTTCACCAGGCTGATGACAAGGGCCTCATCTCCACCTGCATACACCACTTCCACATCCTTGTAGCCGATGAGTGAGCAGACAAGAGTCTTGGAACCTTCCGCGTCCGCCCTCATGGAGAACGAGCCGTCGAGCCCGGACATGGCCCACCGGTCCGGCTGCTCCTTTATAGTGATTGCTGCACCGATGACCTCCTCCCCGGTCTCGGCATCTATAATCTTCCCTTTGATGTCCATTTCTGGCGCGGCTGAGGCCGGAAAGGTTTCCAAAAAAATTGCAATAAAAGCTGAAACAATTGATAATAAGCGTTTTATAACCATAAGAAACCATTAACCGGCTGCAAAAGTAGCCGTTAATGGTTTCTCAAAAATGTAGAAAAGGATAAGATTTTGTTACTAATGTTAACGTCAGTTCGACGAATTTATATTTAACAATATCATAATCAATATTTTATCATTTTTGACCTGAATCCGTCACACTGACGTTAGGGGGATTTCCTCCGGAAATCCTGACTGTCCACCCCCAGTCACCTGCGGTGACAGCCCCGTCGGGGCATGCGGCTCCGCTACACTCCGCCGGCACCTGCGCTGCTCTGTTTCCTTCTGGAAACCTCGCTGACGCTCCGGTGCGGCCCTGAAGGGCCCTCCTATCTTATATTAAAAGCCGAGCTCATCCAGGATATATCCCATCCCGGCATAGCGGTCAAGCGTCCAGAGCACGAAACGGATATCAACGCAGACACATTTGTTGTACCCCGGGGTATAATACGAATCGCTCGCGAGGGACTCCTTGTTGCCGTCAAACGCAAGTCCGACAAGACGACCGTCTGCATCAAGCACCGGGCTTCCGGAATTGCCCCCGGTGATATCATTGTCAGTCAGGAAGTCGACATACATTGGTGCAGACCCTTCCTGTCCGCCCTGCATCCTGTCCCCGCCTGCCCAGCGGCCCCAGTCGCGGGCTTCCAGAAGCGCCCTCCAGTCATCGTGCAGAGTGAACTCATACTTGCCGGGGTCGTATTTCTCCAGGATACCGTCCGTAGTGCTGCGCCATGAGCATATAACACCGTCATACGGCTCGACAGGGCCTACGGTGCCGTAGGAAATGCGCATGGTGGAATTGGCGTCAGGATATTGCGGGACACCCTCCGACAGATTCATCTGATAAAGCGCATGAGTGTATTCCTTTGAAAGGGCCAGGATGTCAGGGTCGCCCTCTATGGCAGAAAGGCTGTCGTTGAACTCCCTGATGCCTATATCCTGGAAAAACCTGAACATCGGGTCCTGCTGATATTCCTCTATGGTATGGTCTTCAGACACGTAGGCGGAAAGCCTCTGCATGTCGGTAAGGAAACTCCGGTCCCAGAGCCATTGCGTGAGGGCGGCATAGTCGCACGTGCCGTCTTCACGGGTGAACTCCGCCTTGAGCTTCTTCTGGTAAGGGCCGGTCCAGACAGAGTCCACATTGTCATAGAACATTCTCACCGCATATTCCAGAAGATCCCTTTCCACCCTCAGGTCGATGGCATCATACTCCCTGAAAAGATGTTTCGAGACCGCATCGAACCTGTCTCCGCGGAAACGGTAGCGGCGGCAGCACCTGACTTCGGCGGAATCAGGTCCTCCGGGATCTATCACTCTGTGCGGCCTTATCCCGCGGCTTCTTAACACCTCGGTCTTCATCACGTTGATCCTCGGGATGATCCGCGAGAAACGCGTCCCGCGGACAAGCGTCTCGCGGTAGTAGGCCATGTCCCTTTCTATCCGTTCCGTGGCAGCATACTTCTCCTCCAGCATATCCAGAAGTCCTCCCCATCTGGAAGCGCGGGAAGGATCCGACATGATCCAGGACTGCATCCTTTCCTCAAGGCCGCGCTTCCTGTCCGTCACACCGAAGCGTCTGTAGCACTGCACCTCACCCTCATTCATCTCCTGGACATTGCTCAGTGAAAAATAGTAGTCCGAATATTTGAGCCGCACCGACGGGTCACTGTCCATCCAAGACCCGATTATGGCCATCTGGTCGGCACGGAGCCTGTTCGACACCGGCAGGGTGACCTTTTCCTTGAAGTCCACCCCGTATGAGGAACTGTATCTGTCCGTACGGCCAGGGAAGCCTATCACCATGGTGAAATCACCCGGCCTGTATCCGTCCAGTGAGATTTCAAGCTTTCTCTCCGGCACCAGAGGCACGTTAAGTCCGGAATACTCTGCAGGACTCCCGTCAGGTGCCGTGTATATGCGGTACAGGGCGAAGTCGCACTTGTGCTGCGGCCATTCCCAGTTGTCTATGTCACCTCCGAATGCCGCTACAGACACAGGAGGTGCGGCCACCAGGCGGACATCGCTGTAGACTTCATACAGGGCGATATAATACCTGGAGCCCGACCACATGGAAGAGAACCACGCCTGTAAGCCTGTCTGTCCGCTGTATTTCTTCTCCATCAGGTATGCCAGCTTCCTTGAGCCTATGACCTGCCCCTTTGACTGCGCCTCTTCCAGCACCGACTCGGCCTCAGAGGTGACATCCAGGACTTTCTTCAGGAAAAACACTTTCTTCCCCCGTATCGGGACTTCCTGGTCGGAAGTCATGGCCCAGAACCCGTCTTCCAGGTAGTTATGTTCCTGAGTACTGAGTCTGTAGACATCAGAATATGCACAATGATGATTGGTTATCATCAGCCCGCGGTCAGAAATGATGCTTCCGGTGCAGCCGAACTCGAGAGACACCACGGCATCCGACAGCGAGGCGCCCTCCGCGTCCGCATTGTAAATCTCGTTTGCAGACAGTCTCAGCCCCCTTTCCTGCATCTTTTTCTCCAGGGCCTGGTCTATGGCGTTTATCATCCACATACCCTCGTCCGCCATCACGGGCAGGCACATCAGGGCGGAAATGACAATTAGTAAATATCTGTGT
>JADIMB010000064.1 GCA_017694995.1 Candidatus Cryptobacteroides faecavium
CCTTTACAGTAACCCCTTCAGAATAGTATTTCCCGAAGGTATCTCCGATAGTCGCCCCCACGAGGAAGTCCACATCTGTCGGAGTCCCCGTCGGGACACCGAGTCCGCCGTCCTCGGCGGCAAGGGAAAGCACTGAATTCAGAATCTCGTATGTCTGCTCCGTAGATGTTCCGGTAACTCCAGTGACCACCGCTACGGTATCCGAATTATAGGCGGCCTCGATCGAGTAGTTTGTCTGTGTCCCGACGCCGAAATCGGCGGCATCCCAGGCAAAAGTCACGGTCGAGCCCATATTCTCCGAAGTCACGGCGATTTCAGCAGGCAGGCTGTGGAGGACAGGAGGCACCACCTGATCCGGAGCCAGCGTCCTGACCTCTTCAAGTTCCTGGCAGGCCGTGGAAAGTCCTGCCACAGCAGCCAATATGGATATATATTTTACTATTTTCATTTCCAATACATTTTAACGGTTATTCAGTAACAGTGGCATAACCAGGGTTCTGATGGAGTTCAGGGTTTGCCGCGAGTTCCGTTGAAGGGATAGCGAAAATCTCAAGATGACTGTCGAATCCCTGTCCATTGTAGTTATCCCCGCCCTTGTAGGTCCAGAGAAATGAAGATGAGGAGAACTTGCCCAGCCGGATAAGGTCCGTACGGCGGTGTCCTTCCCACAGGAGTTCGCGGAAACGCTCAGCCGCAAGCCAGTCGGCGTTTATGGATGAAGCCGATGGAGCCGCGACTCCGGCCCTTGCGGAAAGTTCCTGGACATAAGGCATAGCGGCATTCGTCTGGCCGAGCTCCATGCAGGCCTCCGCATATATGAGATAAATCTCACCGAGCCTTATCATAGGGAAATCTATGTCGCTGTATGCCTTTGAAACAGCCGTCTGTGCATATTCCGTATCGGTCATGTCATGAGGGATATTGTTGAATTTCAGACAACTCCATCCGTTGAGGAATACATACATGGCGTCATTGAAAGACTCGGTCCTTCCCTTTATATAGAAAATATCACCCCGGACATCCCCGTTGGCCACATCGTATGTGCCTGTGGTATAGTCCTGCCCGGAAATGGTATAATATTTCGACAATTCCTCGTAAGGGACTCTTATGCCTCCCCAGCCATTGTTCACACCGTTAGGGAATGACGTGCTGGAAACATCGGTGGCGGCAATGGCAGCCAGAGTCAGGTATGATGTACCTCCGTATGACTGCGTCTGCTCCGCATCGTATGCGACAGCCCACAGGATCTCGTTCCTGGCCTCCTGGTTCTCGCCGTTGTCTCCGCGGAACAGGGCCTTGTAGTCAGGGCACAGGCTGTAGCCCATATTGAAAATGGTCTCGCAGACAGCCTTGGCCTCAGCCCACATCGGTGTGCCGGTATAGACTCCGGCGTTCAGGTACATACGTGCAAGGAGCCCGTTCACGGAACCTTTGTCTGCGCGAGGGTAGTTGCTCCTTGCCGCAGGCATGGAACTCTGGTCTGAAGCCAGGTAGGTAAGCTCATCTATGCAGTACTGGAACACATCGGCCCTGCTGGCCTGCGAAGGATTGATACCGCCTCCGAAAGGTGAATCCTCCGTGGTGAACGGTACATCCCCGAATGTATCGAGCGCCATCCAGTAGAAATACGCCCGGAGGAATCGCGCCTCGTCGCGGAACTGGTGCACCATGTCCACCACATCCGAAGGCACTCCCCTGTCGCTCAGCCTGTCATCGGAAGTCTGGCGGAGATACTCGTTCACATAGGCAATTCCCTGGAGCGTACGGACGTACACCGCATAGGTGGCATCGTTGTCCGCGTCAGACCATGTGTTGGTGTTCAGGGCGCGTACCCATGCATCGTTCTCCCATGCACATTTGGCTTCGTCCGTAGTCACCTCCTGGGTAGACCAGAAAGCCCTGACGAGCTCCGACGCTCCCCCGTCGCTCACCTGGAGGTCAGTAGTCTCGTTTGAAACGAAATGGAAATATATCTTGGTAAGACCGGCCAGATATCCATACTCATCTGTACCGTAGACAGTCTCCGATACGGCATCCGATTCATTCAGTGGCAGCGTATCCAGATTGCCGATACAGGAGGTGGCCATAACCGCCATTCCTGTAGCGGCCAAAGAAAACAACCTAATATTGAGTTTCATTTTTTATCCGGTTTAGAAGTTAATATTCAGACGAAGAGAATATGTGCGCGGACGCGGCCAGATAGACCCGTCAATGCCGTTCACGCCTGGGATTTCAGGGTCTACACCGCTGTACCCGGTGATCACGAATACGTTCTGCACTGAGAAAGCGAGGCGGATATCTGTCTCCCACCTGCCTATGCCGCGGAAAGTGTATCCGAGGTTGATGTCGTCCATGCGGAAGAAAGACGCGTTCTCGAGGAACATGTCCGAATACCACTGCTCTCCGCTGTTCGCGGCAGTGAAGCCCGTCTCAGTCACCACGGTGGCGAAGTTCGGGAGATTGCCGGCATTCACATCCACATTGGAAGTGGAGTTGGCGGAAGCGAAATCGTTGAACACCCAGTTTCCTGCGGATCCGTGTCCGTTGAAGCCGAAGTCCCAGTTCTTCCATGAGAGCTTGAGGTTGATGCCGTAGAAGAAGTCAGGATTCGGGCTCTTGCCTGTCATATAGCGGTCGGCCTGTGTGATGCTGCCGTCACCGTCCCTGTCCACCAGGGCGTTCTGTATAGGATGCCCTTCGCTGTCATACATTTGCTGGAAAGTGTAGAAAGTGTATGGCTCGTAGCCGACCATGTGCCTCTGGAGGAGGTTTCCCGTACCTTTGGTGATTCCTCCGGTCTGGATGGCGTAGTCAGGGTCGTCGGTATTGTTCAGCTTGGTGAACTTGGTGTCCTGGAAGGTACCGTTGACCCCGATGGAGAGGTTCCAGTCCTTGGTCTGTACAGGGATGAAGTTGAACGAGAACTCCAGACCCTTGTTCCTCATAGAGCCGATGTTGGTGAGGACAGTGTTGCCGAAGTTGGACCCCATAGGTGTGATGACACTGTTCAGGAGGTCCTTGGTGTCCCTGATGTAGGCGTCGAAGCTACCGGAGATGCGGTCATTGAGGAAGCCGAAGTCCAGCCCCACATTGTAGGTGGTGGTAGTCTCCCACTTGATATTAGGGTCGTATGCCTGAGGGGTCAGGTAGAACATGTACCCGTCGGAGCCCATATTGTACTGGTGATAGACGTCAGTGGACATGGAATAGCGGGCGAGATAAGGATAATTCGACCCGATTTCCTGCTGTCCTGTCTGTCCTGCGCTCAGGCGGAGTTTCAGCTGTGACACAGGCCTGACGTTCTTGAGGAAACTCTCCTCCTTTATGTTCCATGCGAACGCGGCGGAAGGGAAGAGGCCCCATCTTGTGGACTTGGAGAATCTTGAAGAAGCGTCGTCACGCAGAGTGAAAGTGAACAGATACCTTGAGTCGATGGAGTAGTTGATACGCCCGTAGAAGGATATCAGGTAGCTTTCCTGCCTGTTGAACGGATAGCGGGAATCCTCGCCTTTCTGCTCTCCTGTCTCATTGAAGTATGTGACAGTGTGGTCCATGCTGTAGAAGTGCTGCCATGAATATCCGGCCATCACGTCCAGATGGTGTATGCCCCATTCCTTGTTGAAGTTGGCGTAGAACTCCAGCACCTGGTTGCGGCGGAAGTTCCTGGTCCTGTTGAACTGGCCCCATCCTCTTGCCTCGGTATCGGAATAAGCCTGGAATGAACCTGGATTCACCCCGTCGTATATCTTCGCGTTTGAGATATCCATACCCAGGCTCAGGTTGAACCTGAGGGCTTCAAACCCGTGCACCTTATAATCTATCTGCGCATTCCCGATGAAACGCATCGCATTGGCGTAGTTGTCCCTGTCATAGAGCAGTGAAAGAGGGCCTGCGCCCAGAAGAGTATTAGGGGTGAACTGGTCCCCGCGGCCGGAGCCGTAGTTCCAGAAACCGTTGGTAGTGGTATAGTCAATGGAGCCGTCCTCGTTCCTCCAGTAAGGATCGATTGTCGGGTTGAAGAATGCAGCGGACCCCACGACTCCGCTGTCAGCGTATCTCTGATAGGTATATACACCCTTGGCATTGAGACTGACAGTCAGGTGGTTGTCAAAGAAGTTAGGAGACAGGCTCAGGTCTACAGTACCCCTGTCGTATTTTGAAGTCTCCAGTGTTCCCTGCTGTCCGGTGTATCCGACTGAAGCCCTGTATGGCATCCTCGAGTTGACATTGCCCAGCAGGCTTACATTGTGGTCATGGGAGACGGCCGTGCGGAATATCAGGTCCTGCCAGTCAGTGTTGACATCCCCTATCTGGCCGTGTACATAGTCCCCTGTCACAGTCCCCGGGACAAATGTCCTGTCCACGTATGAACGGAATTCCGACGGGCTCATCACAGGCAGTTCCTTGGAGTTGGTCTGTATGCTCACACTCCCGTTGTATGAGACCTGCGGCTTGTTCCCGCGGCCCTTCTTGGTAGTGATGATTATGACACCGTTGGATGCACGGGATCCGTAGATGGCTGCGGAAGATGCATCCTTAAGGACAGTGAACGACTCGATGTCGTTAGGGTTGATGGTCTCCAGAGGGTTGGCCATACCTGTACCGGCATCCACGGCGATAGGGACACCGTCGATGACGAAGAGAGGGTCATTGGATGCGTTCAGAGACGCGGCTCCGCGGATACGGATAGTGGAGCTCGACCCAGGACCGCCGTCACCAGGTATCACATGCAGACCAGGCACCTTTCCCTTGAGCATGTCCTGGGTGGAAGTGATAGCCCCGCGGTTCAGCTCATCTGTCTTGATGGCTGTTATCGAGCCGGTCATATCCTCTTTTTTCACTGTACCGTATCCGATGACCACCACATCGTCCAGAAACTCGGCGTCAGTCACCAGCCTTATAGATGCAGGCACCTCTGACGCCTTGAACGTCAGGGTCTTGTATCCGATACAGCTTATTTCTACTATAGCGTCGGCAGACGACACCTCAAGGGCGAAATCTCCGTCCAGACCGGTTGAGGTACCGTTTGTCGTACCCTGTTCCAGGATTGTAGCGCCGATGACAGGTCCCACCTCGTCGGACACCACTCCTTTTATCTCATATCCGTCCTGTGCGGATATGGCGGGGGCGGTGATGCACATGATCATCAGCCCCGTACAGAAAGATAAAATTCTGTTCATAGGATCTATTGAATATTGGTTATGTGTTATTTTCCCTGTTTTTCCTTTACAAACGCCACAGACACTGCGGCAAGCAGCATGGACACTCCGGCGAGCAGGAGCATGGACGACGCGTCCGAGCCGAAGCAGCGGGTCACTATCATTCCGCCGATCAGACCCATGAAAATCTGGGGGATAGTGATAGTGAAGTTGAAGATGCCCATGTAAGCGCCCATGTTGGCGGCGTCGGTCGCCCGTGAAAGTATAGAATACGGCATGGCCAGGATACCGGCCCATGCGATACCTATGCCCACCATAGGAATCATCAGCGCATACTGGTTATGGAGAAGATAAAGTCCTGCAAACCCAAGGGCCCCGAAAAGCAGGCACACCGCATACACAGGCTTGTTCCCGTATCTGGCGGCTATCCTGCCGAGGAAGAGGGCGGCTATGCAGGCCGGCACCGGATAGATGCCGTTGAGCACACCTACCCATGTCTGGGTGGCGCCGTCGGAAAGGACCTGCCCGGAAGCGTCAGTCACCACCCCGGTGATGGCCGGCTTGAGATATGTCCACATCATGAAAAGGGCGGCCCACGAGAAGAACTGTGTCACTCCCAGGCGCAGCATGACGGAAGGCATGGTCCTGATGAGACTGATGAAGTTCTTGCGCTCCGGGGCAGGGCTGCAGGCCGCACGACCGGAGTCCACGGCGGCAGAGCCGTCCGCAGAGGCGCCCTCTCCTGAGCAAGCCAGGCCGTTGTACTCCGCGAATTCCTTCGGGGGATACTCCCTGGTCTTGAACGCAGTCACGAGCACTGTCAGAAGAAGAATGATCCCGCCGGCATAGTACGAGTACGCGATATGCCTGGAAACCTGTCCCGGGACGGCTTCGTCGGACACGCCGAGCCAGGTCATGACCAGAGGCAGGAAGGCTCCGATGACCGCACCGAGGTTGATAAGGAATGTCTGGACTACATATCCGGCAGTCTTCTGCGAATCATCCAGCATATCCGCGACAAGGGCGCGGAACGGCTGCATCGTCACATTGAACGAGAGGTCCATGAAGAGCAGGATGAACGCCCCCATGGCAAGAGGCGCGAACGCCAGGAGCACCGGGCAGTTCGGCATCAGGAGAAGTGCGATGGTAGATATTATTGCCCCACCCAGTATGTAAGGTATGCGTCTGCCAAGGCGGGTCCATGTCCCGTCAGAGAACATCCCGACAATCGGCTGGATGACCATACCTGCGACCGGAGCGGCAAGCCAGAAGTAGCTCAGATGGCTCACATCCGCGCCCAGAGACTCGAAAATGCTCGACGTGTTGGAATTCTGCAGTGAATATCCTATCTGCACACCGAGAAATCCGAAGCTCAGGTTCCATATCTGCCAAAAAGACAATTTCGGCTTCTTTTTCATTGTATAGTTTTAATGTTATAGTTTTCAAGTGCAGTCCGCCTCCGGCTTGCGGTTTTTCCATGCAAAGCGCGCCAGAGTACCGGTTCGTGACTTTTTCGCTGTGGTTCTACAAATATAATTATCTGTCAATCCGGTGCAATGACGACAGGGATGAACGGTAGGATTAACAGGATGAAATGCAGAGAAAGCGCGACGGGCCGGGAGCGGAATTCTTTCGTCCCGGCCTCATCATGTGCGTACATTTTACCGAAAAATCACTAAATTCGCACAGCTTGAAAGCCAGGCCGATGAAATCATTCAGGACAAGCTCCATAATACATATATTCGCTGTCATCCACATGATAGCCACCCTGTCCTGCAGGATGGCCGGGATAGACGACTCCCTGCTCCTGACCCTTCTGACCATGTCGATGGTGCTGCTGGTTTGCTTCAGGAGAGGGGTGAGCGTAGAGTTCACGGCGGCATGCATAGTGATGGCCAACATAGCCGGATACCTTATCGGCATCGGGGGAGCAAGGCTCATGAGCCTGGTCTCGGACTCCCGGCTGACTGTGCACGCGGTCTCGACCATTGTCACCACAGAGATGCTCGGATGGGGAATAGTGGCCCTGACCAAGATTTTCCGGGCGGGAGGACGCAGGGTCAGCTGGATACCGCGGATCAGATGGCTGCTTCTCGCCATAGCCGTAATCTTCATAATCAGGCTTGCATATACGGAGATATTCACGTCAAGGTACTTCACTGCGGAAAGCTCCTACCGCATCATACGGATGCTGCTCAGCAACTCTTTCGCAATCCTGCTCATGATATGCCTGAACATCATCTACATAAGGTTCATAAGGAAGCACAGGACCATGATGAGCGAGCTGCGCAAGACCATAATGTTCACTGTCTTCGTGCTTGTCCTGTCCTCACTGACCGCCCTGCTGGCAGGATACAACCTTCCGTTCAGGATAAACACCACACTCACAGGCAATGAGTTCTTCCTGCTTCTCACCATCAGCATACTGGCCGAGCTGTGCGTCTACAGTTCAATCTACATGATAGACTACACCGTGGCCGCACGCACTTCGATGGAGGAAGAGCGGGAGAAGGCGCACCTGGCACAGTTCCAGTACATGAAGCTCAAGCAGCAGGTCAACCCCCATTTCCTTTTCAATTCCCTCAATATCCTTGACTGTCTCGTATGCGGGAACAGGACTGCGCAGGCAAGCGAATATATCCACAAACTCGCCGGGCTGTACAGGTACCTCCTGCAGAACGAGGCCGAGACAGTCGTGCCTCTGGAAAGGGAAATGAACTTTGCACGGATGTATGCGGACCTTCTGGAGGTGCGTTTCCAGGACGGCTTCCGGCTTGAATTCGACATCAGGCCGGAGGATATGTCCGAGGGTGTCGTGCCATGCTCCCTCCAGATGCTCATCGAGAACGCGATAAAGCACAATGTCGTCAGCAGGGACAATGTCCTGCTGATCAGAGTGGCTTCATCAGACGGACGGGTCTGCGTATCCAACAACATAAATCCGAAAATATCCGACACGCCCTCTACAGGGATCGGGCTGTCCAACCTCAGGCAGCAGTATCTTGACCTGACGGGCAAAAAGATAAATGTCATGCAGCAGGACGGGATGTTCAAGGTATGTATCCCCCTTATAGCCGGCATGAAGCAGTAACACCACAAGAGTAACCGCAAGATTATGACACTTAATGTATTGATTGTAGAAGACGAACCGATGGCCATGGCCAATCTTTCCAGGATGCTGGGGACATATTTCCCGGAACTGAAGATCATAGGCAGTACAGGCTCGATAAAGGACACCGTCGCCTGGCTGAAAGAGCATCCGGATGCAGCGGACATCATTTTCATGGATGTGGAGCTTTCCGACGGGAACTGCTTCGAGATATTCAGGCAGGCCGGCATAAAGGCAAAAGTCATCATGACCACAGCGTACGACAGCTATGCGGTAAAGGCTTTCGAGGTGAACAGCATTGACTACCTGCTCAAACCTGTGGACAAGGACGCGCTCAAGCGGGCTGTAGACAGGTGCATCAGCTCGGCGGAGAAGACAGGCATCGAGAAGATAACCCGGATACTCAGGCACGAGACCGAGTACAGGCAGAGGCTCATTGTCCGCATGAACGACAAGATACTTCCTGTAAAAGTATCCGATATCGCCTACATATATTCCGAAGAGAAAAACACTGTCCTGGTGAATTTCAACGGGACACGCTACATAATAGACTCATCCCTGGATATACTTTCCGAAGAGCTGGACCCTTCTCAGTTTTTCCGTATCTCGCGGAGCTGCATACTGAACATGCAGGCCATCGAGAGTCTTGTCAAGCATTTCGGAGGAAGGCTGAAGGTGGTCGCCCACCCGTCCCCGGATTTCGACATGACAGTGAGCAGGTCGCGAGTAGAGGAGTTCATGCAGTGGCTTGAAGGGGACAAATGATCTCCCTGCCGGGGGACTCCTCCAGGACAACAACAGGATAATCCAATCACCAATATTCATTTATGGAAACACATCATATATCATCCCGGCATCTGACCGTCGGCAGAATATCCGAGATAATCAGCAAAGGCATCCGGCTGGAGCTCGGCCCGGAAGCGGAGAATGCAGTGATAAAGTGCAGGAAATACCTGGACTCCAAGATGGAGGACATCGGGAGACCTGTATACGGAGTGACCACCGGATTCGGCTCCCTGTGCAACATCACCATCCCCGGGGAGGACCTCTCGCAGCTGCAGCACAACCTCGTGATGTCCCATGCGTGCGGGACCGGGGAAAAGGTGCGCCCCGAAATCGTGAAGCTGATGCTTCTACTGAAGATACAGTCACTCTCATACGGATACTCCGGAGTCCAGCCGGCCACAGTGCACAGGCTTTTGGACATGTTCAACAACGACATCATCCCCGTGGTCTACCAGCAGGGGTCGCTCGGCGCCTCCGGCGACCTCGCCCCGCTCGCGCACATGTGCCTTCCTGTAATCGGGATTGGAGAGGTGGACTACAAGGGGCGGACCGTCCCTGCGGCGGAATTATGGAAGACACTCGGCTGGGAACCTGTGCGGCTGCAGTCCAAGGAGGGCCTCGCCCTTCTCAACGGCACACAGTTCATGAGCGCCCATGCCGTATGGTCACTGATACAGTGCGGCAGACTCTCTGACTGGGCTGACAAGGCAGGGGCGATGTCCCTGGACGCATTTGACGGGCGCATCGAGCCGTTCTGGCCGCAGACACACCGTGTACGTCCGCACAAAGGGCAGGCGGAGACAGCCGCAAGGTTCATGGAGCTGCTGGAAGGAAGCGAGATTATCAGGCGGCCGAAAGAGCATGTCCAGGACCCGTATTCGTTCCGGTGCATCCCGCAGGTGCACGGGGCGAGCAAGGACACGATACGCTATGTCACGTCGGTGGTGGAGACAGAGATAAACAGCGCCACGGACAACCCTACCGTATTCCCGGACGAGGACCTGATAATCTCTGCAGGTAATTTCCACGGACAGCCTCTGGCCATAGCGATGGATATGCTCGCGATAGCGATGGCGGAACTGGCGGACATATCCGAAAGGCGCATCTACAAACTGATATCTGGGCAGAGGGGACTGCCGAAATTCCTGGTGGCGAAGCCAGGGCTCAACAGCGGCTTCATGATACCGCAGTACACCGCGGCATCCATCGTGAGCCAGAGCAAAGGCCTCTGCATGCCGGCCAGCGTGGATTCAATCCCGTCGTCACAAGGGCAGGAAGACCACGTCAGCATGGGGGCAAACGCAGCCACCAAGCTGGTCCGTGTCGTGGAGAACACAGAGAAAGTCCTGGCGATAGAACTGTTCAACGCGGCGCAGGCCCTTGACTTCCGCCGCCCGCTCAAGTCATCATGGAGCATCGAGAAGATACATGCCATGTACAGGAAAGAGGTCCCGTTCATCAGTGACGACACATATATGCACCCTCTGATAGAGAAATCCGTAGAATTCATACGCAAATAGAATCATACAGGCTCATGGGAAAGACGCTCATAAAGGGAATAGGCAGGCTTCTGGGCATAGTACCGGAAGGGACTCTGCGGAAAGAAGGCCGCGACATGGACAGCACAGGGTATATCGACAATGCATGGCTGCTCATCTCCGGGGAGAAGATCGAGGCTTTCGGGCAGGGCGGATTCACTGGGACGGACACACTGTCCCGCACCATAGATGCAGAAGGGGGCTATGTGATGCCGTCATTCTGCGACTCGCACTCGCATATCGTCTACGCCGGGTCACGCTACGGGGAGTTCCGCGACAAGATAGACGGCCTGACCTACGAGCAGATAGCCGCCCGCGGCGGGGGCATACTCAACTCCGCTGACCTTCTGCGCGGCACCTCCGAAGAAGAGCTTTTCCGGCAGTCCCTCGAGCGGGCCCTGGAGGTGATGGCCATGGGCACTGGAGCCCTGGAGATCAAGAGCGGGTACGGGCTTGACACGGAGAACGAGCTCAAAATGCTGCGCGTCATACGCCGGCTGAAGGCCGCCCTGCCCATGGAGATCAGAGCCACATTCCTCGGTGCCCATGCAGTAGGAAGAGCCTATGCAGGACGCCAGGGAGAATATGTGGACATGGTATGCCGGGAGATGCTGCCCGCCGTCGCCGCGGAAGGCCTTGCGGACTTCGTGGACGTGTTCTGCGACCAGGGCTTCTTCACCCCGGAAGAGACCATGCAGATTCTGGATGCGGCCCAGGTATACGGACTCCGGGCGAAGATACATGCCAACGAACTGGCCGTATCCGGCGGTGTACAGGCAGGGGTAAGCCGCGGAGCTCTGTCCGTAGACCATCTGGAGCGTACTACAGATGCGGAAATCGCCGCCCTTAAAGGCACCGGCACCATGCCTGTCATGCTTCCCGGGGCCTCTTTCTTCTCAGGGCTGCCGTACGGAAGGGCGCGGGACTATATAGGTGCGGGCCTGGGAGTGGCCCTCGCATCAGACTACAACCCCGGATCATCCCCGAGCGGGGATATGAGGTTCGTGATGGCGCTTGGATGCATCATTATGAAACTCACACCGGAACAGGCCTTCAACGCCTGCACCCTGAACGGTGCATACGCAATGGGGGTGAGCCACCTGACTGGTTCTGTCACCCCCGGAAAACTTGCGAACCTGATCATCACCAGGCCGGTCCCCGACCTGGCCTTCATCCCGTACAGCCACCATACTCCCTTCATAAGAAGCACTATACTCAAAGGCCGCGAGGTGTAGCAGGCATCAGTGTAGATATTGCAGATAACTTTACAAATCATAGGATATATTGCCGTTTTATTTGTAGATTTGTGGAATACACTGAAAAAGGACTGTAATATATCAACATATAAAGACATGAGACTTATTATTGAAGATTCGTACCAGAAAGGCTCCGAATGGGCAGCAAGGTACATCGCAGGCAAGATCAAGGCTAAAGCCGCCGTTACCGACAGACCTTTCGTGCTGGGACTTCCTACAGGATCAACCCCGGAAGGCACCTATGCAGAACTCGTCAGGATGAACAAGGCCGGCGAGATTTCATTCAAGAATGTCATCACCTTCAACATGGACGAATACGTAGGTCTTCCGGAGTCTCATCCTGAAAGCTACCATTCATTCATGGCAAGGCATTTCTTTGACCATGTGGATGTGCCTAAAGAGAATATCAATATCCTGAACGGCAATGCGCTGGACCTTGAGGCAGAGTGTGCGTCATATGAAGAGCGCATCAAGGCCGCAGGCGGGATCGACCTTTTCATGGGAGGTGTCGGAGAAGACGGGCATCTCGCTTTCAACGAACCGTTCTCTTCCCTGGTGTCACGTACACGCGTCAAGACCCTCACATATGATACCCGTGTAGTGAACTCACGATTCTTCGGCAACGACATAGACAAAGTGCCAGCCCTCGCCCTCACAGTAGGTGTAGGTACAGTACTTTCCGCCAAAGAAGTCCTCATACTCGCTTTCGGGCACAAGAAAGCACGTGCACTGCAGCAGGCCATTGAAGGGTCATACAGCCATACATGCACCCTGTCCGCACTCCAGGCACACAGGCATGGCATCATCGTATGCGACGAACTGGCAGTCGGAGAACTGAAAGTGGACACATACCGTTATTTCAAGGATATAGAAAAGGCAAATCTGTAGGGTTGTGACATTTTGTCACAAAATGCCTGCAAGGCACCGATATTGCACCTTACAACTCCGGCTGCCGGGAACAGCAGCCGGAGTTTGGCATAAAGAGACGCTCTGCCGATACGTACAGGCTGCGCAGAGGCAAGCGGACAAAACAATCCAAAAATATCAGATATTATGATTACAGAAAAACTAGAAAAAGCCTTCAATGATCAGATCACTGCTGAGCTTTGGTCATCAAACCTCTACCTTCAGATGGCATTCTACCTTCAGAAAGAAGGATGGGACGGGTTTGCACACTGGATGAACAAACAGTCAGAAGAAGAAAGGGAGCATGCAATCGAGCTTGCCGGATACCTTGTAAAACGCGGCGGGACAGCCAACGTCAGCATGATAGATGTCGTCCCTGACGGATGGGGCAGCGTGGAGGAGGTCTTCAAGCATGTATACGAGCATGAGTGCCACGTTTCTCAGCTGATAAACGACCTCGTGGATGTAGCAGCTGCCGAGAAAGACAAGGCAAGCCAGGACTTCCTCTGGGGATTTGTAAGAGAGCAGGTAGAAGAAGAAGCTACAGCCCAGTCTATCCTCGAGAAAGTTAAGAGGGCCAGCAACGGCGGACTGTTCTTCATTGACAGCCAGCTTGCAAAAAGATAGACAGTACAGGCTATAACAAACGGGAAATAGGGCGGGTCTGATTTTGACCCGCCCTATTTTTTTTCGCACTCCTGATGGAGCCCGGTCCCAAATAACGTCAGTTCGACGAATTTATGTTTAACAATATTATATTAAAAATCAATATTTTATCATTTATGAGCGGAATCCGTCACACTGACGTTAGGGGGATTTCCTCCGGAAATCCTGTCTGTCTACCCCCAGTCACCTGCGGTGACGGCCCCGGTGGGGCATGCGGCTCCGCTTCGCTACGCCGGCACCTCCACTGCTTCGGTTCCCTTCCGGAAACCTCACTGACGCTCCGGTGCGGCCCTGAAGGGCCTTCCCATCTTAATCCCCAGTCACTTCGTGACAGCCCCTTGTTAAGGGGCGCCACCCCCTTCCCCCTCGAATTTCCGGTAGTGTTTCAAACAGTGTGTCAGAATCATAAAAAAAGCGTCCCGGGCGTGATATCCGTCCGGGACGCTGTACTAAAAGCGGCAGCAACCTACTCTCCCACCTGGTGGGGCAGTACCATCGGCGCAAGCGGGCTTAACTTCTCTGTTCGGTATGGGTAG
>JADIMB010000065.1 GCA_017694995.1 Candidatus Cryptobacteroides faecavium
CTTTATTCATGTGCCATTCTACGATAGTCTGGCAAAGATAAATTCAAATCGTTGCGCTCGTTTTATCTCTGTAAATTCCTAACCTTCAATATTTTCAAAGAACTTTCATGATTTTTTACCGGACACTAGTGATCTGCAGAATAATTCCTTAATTTTTCGGAAGGGCAGTTTCTTTTACCGTGGATGCTTCTATATGTTCGGTATACGCACTTTAATTACTGTCCTTACCGTATCACCCACTTTTCAATATTGCGCGTCCTGGAGGAGAAGTTCACCCCGATCTTGAAGAGCCTGCGCGGGTCGGAGGCGAACGGAAGGGCATACTGTCTGTCCTCGATCTGCTCCAGGGCCTCTTCGGCGCTGCCGTCCAGTTTGAACTCCATTACGTAGATGTAATCCCCGGTCTGAAGCACCAGGTCAATCCGGCCTTTCGAGGTCCGGTATTCCACCTGTGTGTATAGACCCGTCAGGCGAAACACGATGAAAAGTACGTTCTGGTAATGAAGCTCGATGTCACGAGCCAGTTCATAAGGGCAGCCGGCAAGGAAACTCTGGAGGCGTTCCATGAAACCGTCTATATCCCCGGAACGCACATCCCTGACGAACTGCTTGATCTCGAACGGGGACTGTGTCTTGTCCACTCCGGAGTAGTACGGCAGGAGGAAATTCATGAACCCGTCCTCTACCTCCCTGTTTGGGAATCCGAGGGTGTACATACCGAACTCCCTGTCGTAGTCCTTTATAGTAAGGTACCCGCTCTGGTAGATCACCGGTATCGGGTTGTCGTCAGTGAAGATGCTGTCCAGGATTTCGGCACTGGTCTCTACATGGGTCATCTTTTCCAGATCGTAGTTGCTCTTCTTCAGAAGCTCCACAAGGTATGTCGGGGTCCCGGTCTCGAACCAGTAGCTCCCGTAACGCCTCTTGGCGAAGGTGTTCAGTAGGCTGAACGGGTTGTATATCCCGATGCTGTCAGGGCAGAAATGGTAGCCGTCGTAGTCCTCCTTCAGTTGCGAGCATGCCTGTTCGAAGGTCTGGCCGTTGGCCAGGGCGAGGTCACGTATGTCTTCTGTGAAATTGTCCAGGAGTTCCTTTTCACTTATGCCGCAGATGTCAGTATAACGCTCGTCCCGTGAGATGTCCATCAGATTGTTCAGGTCGCTGAACACGCTGACCTTGCCGAACTTGGTGACTCCGGTCAGAAGAGCGAACTTTATATAGCCGTCCTGGGATTTCAGCGCTCCGTAGAACGCCTTCAGTGTGCTCCGGTACCTGTCCTGGAGGACATCGTCCCCTATGGCCTGGAGCATCGGCTTGTCGTACTCGTCCACAAGAATGACCACCCTCCTGCCTGTCTTTTCATAAGCCATCCGGATGATATGATAGAACCTCTCTTCGACAGCCCTGCCGGAATACTCGTCCCCGTATTCTTTCTCCCACTGTTCCAGATGTTTGGACAGTTCCTGGTCGAGTGCTTCAGGTGTATCGTATTTCCTGGTGTTCAGGTCCAGATGCAGTATCGGATATTCGGTCCACTCCTTCTCCAGCCCATGCACCGCAAGTCCCTCGAACAGTTCCTTCTTCCCCTGGAAATATGCCTCCAGTGTGCTGACAAGCAGACTCTTGCCGAACCTTCTCGGACGGCTCAGGAAATAATACCTCCCGGTCTTCACGAGCCGGTACATCAGCTCTGTCTTGTCTACATAGAAATAGCCGTCATTTCTCAGGCTCTCGAAATTCTGGATACCTACCGGATATAGCTTGCCCATTGTCGTTCCCTGTTTTTATTCAAACCCCAAAAGTACGAATTTATTCGTTTATAACATAATGACGGTCCGACTTCCGGAAAGGAAATGCATGCAAAATAATTGCAACGCCTATTTCCAATATTTTATATATCTTTGCAGATTGGTGCGCCCGCAAAGGCACACCTGTTTTAAAACACTTGTTGAAACTTAAACAGTAATTCATCCGATGAAGAATTTCGTTGAGGAACTCAAATGGAGAGGCATGATCCAGGACATCATGCCGGGGACTGAAGAGAAACTTATGGAAGGACCTACCGCCGCCTATGTAGGGATAGATCCGACAGCTGACTCCCTGCATATAGGGCATCTGGTGAGCGTCATGATACTCAAGCATTTCCAGAACTGCGGGCATAAGCCTTTCGCTCTTGTCGGAGGTGCCACAGGCATGATCGGGGACCCTTCAATGAAATCTCAGGAAAGGAATCTCCTGGACGAAGAGACCCTTGCGCACAATGTCGCCTGCATCAAGAAGCAGCTCTCCAGGTTCCTGGACTTCGAGTCCGATGCGCCCAACAAGGCCGAGCTGGTGAACAACTACGACTGGATGAAAGACTACAGCTTCATCAACTTCGCCCGCGACATAGGAAAGCATATCACAGTCAACTATATGATGGCCAAGGACTCTGTAAAGAAACGCCTTTCGTCTGAATCACGCGAGGGAATGTCCTTCACAGAGTTCACATACCAGCTTCTCCAGGGCTACGACTACCTCTGGCTCTACGAGCATAAAGGCTGCACCCTGCAGATGGGAGGAAGCGACCAGTGGGGTAACATCACCACAGGGGCGGAGCTTATCCGCAGGAAACTGGGCAAGGAGGCATTCGCCCTCACCTGTCCTCTCATAACCAAGGCAGACGGAGGGAAGTTCGGAAAGACCGAGAAAGGCAACATCTGGCTCGACCCGGAGAGGACGTCCCCTTACCAGTTCTACCAGTTCTGGCTGAACGTATCGGACGAAGACGCCGCAAGGTACATCAAGATATTCACGATGCTCAGCCGCGAGGAGATAGAGGAAGCCATAACCAGACACGCCGAAGCCCCTCACCTGAGGTCGCTGCAGAAGCTCCTTGCCAGGGAGATAACCGTCATGGTACACGGGCAGGCGGAGTATGACAACGCCGTGTCCGCCTCGGAGGTGCTTTTCGGCAACGCGACATCGGAGACCCTCCACAACCTTGACGAGAAGACATTCCTGCAGGTGTTCGACGGAGTGCCTACTTTCGAGGTGGCTGCAGACAGGCTTCCTTTGAACATCCTCGACCTGCTGGCTGTAGAGACACAGGTGTTCCCGTCCAAGGGAGAGTGCCGCAAGATGGTCCAGTCAAACGGGGTGAGCATAAACAAGGAGAAAGTCTCCGACATAAATGCCATGATAGGGCAGGAATCCGTGCTCAACGGGAAATACATCCTCGCCCAGAAAGGCAAGAAGAACTACTTCATTATAAAAGTGGACTGACAGATGGAGCATACTGAATCGACAAGACAGCTGAAAGTGGCCAAGGAACTGCAGAAGGACCTGGCTGAAATCATCCGCAGCAAGGGCATGGCCGCGTTCGACGGGGCCATGGTCACAGTGAGCGGGGTGAGGATAAGCCCGGACCTGTCTGTAGCCAAGGTATATGTCAGCGTTTTCCCGTCCTCCAAGGCTGAGGCGGTGATGGACCTGCTCAACACCAACATGAAAGCCCTCAGGGGCGAGCTGGGGCACAAGGTGGCCAAGCAGCTGCGCATAGTGCCGGAGCTGACTTTCTTCCTGGACAGCTCACTGGACTATGTGGAGCATATCGAAGAGCTGCTCAAGAAATAGCGGGGGCGAGCCTGAAATATGAACCTGCCCTTTTTCATAGCCAGACGCTACCTTTTCGCCAGGAAGTCACACAATGTGATCAATATAATATCGGCGATAAGCGCCGTGGGCATGGCTGTCGGCACAGCGGCGCTCATCATAATCCTTTCTGTGTACAACGGGTTCGACGCCCTCGTGAAAAGCATGCTGGGCAACATCGAGCCCGACTTGCTTGTGACCCCTGTCTCCGGGAAGACATTCGTGCCGGGAGGAGAGGCTTATGACTGGGCCTACGGCCAGGACGCAGTGGAAAACATGTGCTGCGTCCTCGAGGAAAACGTGTTCATAAGCTATGAAGGGCACCAGTGTATCGCTACAGCGAAGGGGGTGGACAGCATCTATGAGGAGGAATCGCCTCTGAGGAACCACCTTAGAGAAGGGGTGTTCAGACTGCACAGAGGGGATGTGCCGATGGCAAGTGTCGGGGCCGGACTTGCATCATCCATGGGCATAAGTCCCCGTTTCGTGGCACCCATAGAGATCTTCTACCCGTCACGTACAAGGAATATATCGCTCAGCAACCCCGTAGCTTCACTCGAGTCGGTGAAAGTATTCCCGTCAAGTATATTCAACATAAACAGCGATATCGACAGCCGTTATCTGATTTTACCGCTGGAGACTATGCAGGAACTGCTCGAGTACGAGTCCGACGAGGTCTCCGGAGTCGAGATACGGCTCAGGGAAGGCCTCCCGCACAGCGAGGTGAAACGGCTGCAGAAAGAAATGTCGGCACGCCTGGGAGACAGCTTCAAGGTAAGCGACCGTTTCCAGCAGAACGAGTCTCTGTACAAGATGATGAAATACGAGAAGCTGTCCATATACATGATACTTATCTTCATCATAATCATCATAGCATTCAACATATTCGGGTCACTCTCCATGCTTATCATAGAAAAGAGAGGGGACATAGAGACCCTGCGGAGCATGGGTGCCCGGGACAGGCTGCTCAAGAATGTATTTGTGCTGGAGGGCTGGATGATATCGCTGCTTGGGCTTGCCGCAGGACTCGTGCTGGGCATCTCATTCGCATTGATACAGCAATATACGGGGCTGATAAAAATGCCAGGGAACTTCGTTGTCCAGGCATACCCCGTCATCCTTTCATGGAAGGATATCCTGGCGACTGCAGCCGGAGTGGCCGCAGTGGGGTACCTTATCGCCCTGCTCCCTGTAGCATCATTCTACAGGAAAGAGAAGCGCGGGCTTGCAGAACTGAGCAACAGCTGAATCCGCCCTCCGCGGCTGCTTCATGTCTGTATACAGATTACAGAAATTTGTGACCAATTGACGGTTACGTGAATACAGTATGCTCACAATCCGGAGAAAATGAATATTTTTGCGGAAAGGTCCATAAAAAAATATCCGGCAATATGGAAATCATCCGACTTGACTCTATCGACCAGTACAACAGGCTTTACGGCCTGGAGACCATGCACCCTCTCGTGTCAGTGGTGGACCTGTCCAAAGCGACACGGTCTCTCCCTATGGAATGTACCCTGAACTACGGGGTGTATGCCCTTTTCCTCAAACAGGTCAAATGCGGGGACATCCTGTATGGAAGGCAGCCATATGACTATCAGGAAGGCACTGTGACAAGTTTCGCACCGGGACAGGTAGTGTGAAAGTCCTCCGGAATCCGGAGGTGACTGTCATGGATGTCCAGGGGCTGCTGTTCCATCCGGACCTTATACGCGGCACATCGCTCGGCAAGGATATACGCAGGTACTCGTTCTTTTCATACAGCTCCAATGAGGCCCTCCATCTTTCGGACGAGGAGAAGCAGCTTTTCAAGGACTGCCTCGAGAAGATACGCATGGAGCTTTGCCGTCCGATTGACAAGCACAGCAAGAGGCTCATTTCCATGAACATAGAACTCCTGCTGGACTACTGCATGAGGTTTTATGACAGGCAGTTCATCACAAGGACTGTGGCCAACCAGGGCGTACTTGCCCGCTTCGACGAACTCCTGGACGAATACTTCCGGAGCGGCATGGCCGAATCCGAAGGACTTCCTACTGTAAAGTATTTTGCAGACAAAGTATGCCTGTCGCCAAATTATTTCGGAGACCTGATCAAGAAAGAGTCGGGCAGGACTGCCCAGGAGCATATCCAGAACAAAATCATCGATATCGCCAAAGACAAGATTCTGGGCAGTGACAAGACTGTCAGCCAGATAGCTTATGAACTCGGGTTCCAGTACTCGCAGCATTTCAGCCGTCTTTTCAAGAAACTCACAGGGAGCACCCCGATGGAATACAGGAGGCCTGACTGACATGGAATAAATCCATTATCTTTGCATCATGTCTGAAGGCGGGCGAACATATATTTCCATAGATCTCAAATCTTTCTACGCTTCAGTAGAATGTGTGGAGAGAGGACTGGACCCTCTCTCCACAAACCTCGTGGTGGCAGACAACAGCAGGACGGAAAAGACCATCTGCCTGGCTGTCAGTCCGTCACTGAAAGCATACGGCATCAGTGGCAGGGCCCGTCTTTTCGAGGTGGTGCAAAGAGTGAGGGAGGTGAACAGGGAAAGGATGAGAAGGGCCCGCATATACCGCCCGCACGGCAAGTCCATATCCGACCCTGAGCTGAAGATGCATCCGGACTGGGAAGTGGACTATGTGGTCGCCCCACCGAGGATGGCATTCTATATCGAATACAGCACACGCATTTACCAGATATACCTCAAGTACATCGCTCCGGAGGATATCCATGTCTATTCCATAGACGAGGTGTTCATGGATGTCACGCAGTATCTCCAGCTGTACAGGATGACAGCGCATGAGCTCGCAGTGACCATCATACGGGATGTACTGAGCCATACCGGGATTACAGCCACGGCAGGCATAGGGACGAACATGTACCTGTGCAAAGTGGCCATGGACATTGTGGCCAAGCATATCCCGGCGGACAAGGACGGGGTCCGGATAGCCGAGCTGGACGAGATGTCATACCGCAGACAGCTCTGGACACACCGTCCCCTGACAGACTTCTGGAGAGTCGGCAGGGGCATCGCCAGGAAGCTTGAGGAGCACGGAATGTTCACTATGGGAGACATAGCCAGGCAGTCACACCTGAACGAAGAACTGCTCTACAGGCTGTTCGGTGTGAACGCGGAACTGCTGATAGACCATGCCTGGGGATGGGAGCCGTGTACGATAGCGATGGTGAAGTCCTACAGGCCGGAGAGCAATTCCTTCAGCTACGGGCAGGTGCTCCACGAGCCATATTCCGTCGCCAAGGCCAGGATAGTGATCCGGGAAATGGCTGAGAATGCCGCACTTGACCTGCTGGACAAAAAGATGGTGACAGACCAGCTTGTCCTTACGGTGGGATACGACGTGTCAAGCCTCTCGGACCCTGCCGTCAAGGCCGCGTACAAGGGAAGCATCACCCTGGACTACTACGGGAGACCAGTCCCGAAGCATGCCCACGGCTCTGTCAGCCTGGAGAGGCAGACCTCATCCGCGAGCATAATAGCTGATGCTGCGGTGGGGCTTTATGACAGGATCATGGACCAGAGGCTCCTGGTGCGGCGCATGAACCTGACCACCAACCACGTGGTCACAGAAGAGGAAGCATCTCGCCACCCTTCCGCGGCAGTCCAGTACGACCTTTTCTCCGACATGGACGAAGTGGAGAAGGAGATGGAAAGGGAGTCCGAGAGACTCGACAAGGAGAGAAGGATGCAGAGTGCCGTGCTGAAGATAAAGAAACAGTTCGGGAAGAACGCCATCCTCAAAGGCCTCAACTTCGAGGAAGGGGCTACCATGAAGGACCGCAACAGGCAGATAGGAGGGCACAAGGCATGAACGGGCCATACGACGATATAATCGGACTGCCGCACCATGTATCCAGTGTGCATCCCCAGATGTCAATGTACAGCCGGGCGGCTCAGTTCGCACCTTTCTCAGCGCTCACAGGACACGAGGAAGCCATCCGGGAGACAGCAAGGCTGACAGATTCAATGACTGAGCTCACTCCTGAAGAGGCTGGCATCCTGGACAGACGTCTTTCCCGGCTCCTGAGTTCAGAAGGGGAACGGCCTGAGGCGACCGTCACTTTTTTCGAGCCTGACGCGAAGAAAAATGGAGGTGCCTACTGGCAGATTACAGGCAGGATCAGGAAGGCCGACCCGGTAGAGCGCATCGTAGAGATGGATGACGGCACCCGTATCCCGATGGACAGCATCACGTACATCGACGCGGAATGCTTCTGACCGCCAGGATGCCTGGCAAGGCAGTCCCGGACAGGCTTTCTTCATGCCGTCCACAAAGTCCTGCGCCCTCCTGCAATCCGCATGGGCCTTCCCCTCCGTATAATATTTTGTCCGTTTCGGTTAATCGGCGAATAACTGATTTGAAGTATCTTTGTCTCTCACCCATAACATATTTGGCAAATGGAATCGGGAAACCGGTACAGATGAACCTCTACACCATCACGATAAAGGACAGGACGACCTGCAATGCCAGCTACGGGTGGCGCAGCTATGACTTTTCAAGCGGGGCGATGAACTTTTTCGCGCCGGGCCAGGTGCACAGATGGGAGGAGAAGACAGTGAACGCAGGCAGGTGGGGATGGATGCTGGCTTTCCATCCCGACTTCTTACGCAAGTATCCGCTGGGAGCAAAAATCGGCAGGCTGAAATTCTTTTCATACGACGTCAGGGAGGCCCTGCACATATCCGACATGGAGCGGGATGTGGTGGAGAACATCATGGATAACATCGAGAGCGAATACAGGTACAAGAACTGACACGAGTATGGAGCGAGGAGGAAACACAGGAATGTCACGCCGTTCTTTCCTGAAACGGCTGGGCATCATCGGCACGACAGCCGGACTGTCCGTGCCCGTATGGGATAGATATCCCGGAGCAGATGAGGATGATAGATGAGTATGCGGAACGGTTGAGGCAGGCCTGACGCTCACATCGGCCGGGAAAACCAGGGAATCTACTCCTTCAGATACTTCAGCCAGAACGCGCGGTTCTCCGCGGTGAAGTGCGCCTGCTGGTAGCCGCCGTATCCGTGCATTCCGTCCGGATAAATCATGAAGTCGAACTTCTTGCAGCCTTTCTGCAGGACGTCGATCAGCTGGAGGGTATTCTGGAAGTGGACATTGTCATCCCCGGTGCCGTGTGTGAGCTTCAGCATGACAGGCTCTGCGGAACCGTCCGCAGCCTCAGATGCTGATACAGGATAGCTCTGGACATACTCAAGGGTACAGGCCGCCTTGTACCCGTCAGGGTTGGTCTGCGGAGTCTCCATGTAACGCTCCGTGTAGTGTGAGTCATACAGCCGCCAGTCATAGACCCCGCCTCCGGCTATGCCGTAGTGGAACTGCCCAGAGGCACGGAAGAGGAGCATGGAGGTCATGGTGCCTCCGAACGAGAAGCCCTCCACGCCTATCTTGTCGGCCTGGACATACGGCAGGGACTGGAGACACTCAGCCCATGCTATGAAATCCCTCACAGGGACCTCCGTAAGATTCTTGTATATCAGGTCAGTACCGGCGCGGCCGTTATGTCCCGCTGCCCTGCAGTCGGCAGTGATCTGGATGATACCGTGGTCAGACCACCACTGGTTGTTCTCGGACGGGGTGGACCAGCGGTCGCGTACCATCGGAGTGTCAGGCCCGCCGTATATGTCCATGTGGACAGGGTATTTCCGTGAAGGGTCGAACCCCTCGGGGTACACTATCGCGGCAGGAATCCTCTGCCCGTCCTCGGCAGTGAGCCATATCAGCTGCGGAAGAGCATAGTCCTCAGGGGAATAGCCTTCGTATGCCATGTCAGCCACCACTTCATGCCTGCACACAGAGACCTGGACTGGGGCCGCAGGGCACACCTGAGGCATATTCTCCTGCGCAGGGAAAACCGGGTATCCGTCGGCCGAAGGGTCGGCCATGACAGACTCTTTCCTGCCGGTATCGAATACGGCCACCCTCACAGGGGTGGTATAGTTGGAATACGATGCAGCGAAATATCTGCCGTCAGGGGAGAACTTCACCCCGGCAACGCTGTATGCCGGATCAGTGAGGGCCTCCACAGCGCAGATGTATTCCCCGGCGGCCCCCTCCGGAGTATCCGTCACAGCCCCGGCCTCATCAGGGAATCCTTTCCCGAGCACGAGCCTGTACAGAGTCTCGCGCACCCGGGAGTCCCTGCGGGCAGTGAAGTAGAGCTCACCGCGCTCCTCGTCCACTTTCAGGATGTTTATCCCCCAGTTCTGCCCGTCCGTAAGGCGGAGAAGCGTCTTCCCGTCGTATGAAAGGAAATAGACCTGCTCCCAGCCGGTCTCGAAACGGCGGGCCATGTAAAGGCCGCTTTCGGTGAAATACACCGCATTGATCCAGTCTATCCATGTCTTGTACTGCTCATGATAGACCTGCCTTCTGGAACCGTCTGAAGCATTCACTGCATAAAGGTCGAGAGTATTCTGGATACGCGGCATCCTGGCGATATAGAACTCCCTGCTGTCAGCCCCCCAGAACGGTATCCCGAAATACTGGTCCTCCGACGGCTCGAAGTCCGCCCAGACGATTTCCGGAGCCGGACATGCATCGTCCGTGACTTCTCCTGAAGGGCCGGCCAGTACCATACCTCCATCCGAAGGGGAGAAAAGGTCCGATATATCCACGATACCGATCCTCACCTCGGGATTCCTCTCCCCTGCTTTCGGATAACGGGTGTTGTTAAGCCTGCCGTCCTGCCCGAACGGGGAATAGATCGGAAAGAGAGGCACCTCGGTATTATCAAAGCGGTAGAAACCTATCTTCCTGCTGTCAGGGGACCACCAGAACGCCTTGTAGCGTGACGGTCTCCCGAGTATCTCCTCGTAATAGACCCACGAGGCATACCCGTTGAGGATCAGGTCAGTCCCGTCAGATGTCAGCCGCACCTCCTTCTGCGAAGCTATATCGATGACATACAGGTCATTGTCACGTGTGAAAGCAAGTTTCGTGGAATCCGGCGAATAGGTCAGATTGACCGCTCCTTCCGGCTTTACCGGGAATCCGGCATACTTTTCCGGGGCCGACACTCCCGTTTTCTTTTTCCCGTTACGGGCATTCACCGAGAATGCGAGGGAGTCGGTATAAGTCCCGTCGTAAGAGAAGATCACCTCCTTATCGGAAATCCATTTCCATGAGGAAGGGACCTTCCTGAACTGTCCCGGGCCGTCAGCAGCCGATGCGCCGATGGTGCATACCGCCGACATGGCAATGAGTGTCAAAGACAATACTGTTTTATTCATGACTCTATGGTTTCTGCTGCAAATTTATAAATTCCGGGAATATTACCTGCCAGTAATTTACAATATACGACGCAGTCTGCACACCGCCGCCTGGCGGGAGATAGTTCCGGAATAGCCTGAGAACAGCACGATTGCGGTGTCGATAATATTGTAGTAGTCCCGTTCTGTCATCATATCGCTTTCGTATTTGAGTTTCTTCTCATTTTTCTCTTTTTTATTGTCTTTCCTTTGCTCCGGCCCGGGTCATTCGAAGAAAGTGTCGCGGAAGTTCACGAAATAGACTTTCTCCACTCCACGGGTGATGGCTGTGTAGAGCCACTTCAGGTCATCCGGAAGGAGGTCGTCCTGCCAGAAAGGATTGTCGATGAAGACACATTTCCACTGGCCGCCCTGGGACTTGTGGCAGGTGATGGCGTTGGCGTATTTGAGCTGCAGGGCATTGTAATACTTGTCCTCCCTCACGGCCTCATAGCGTTTCTTCTTGGATGTGATATGCGAATAGTCCTCATCCACACCATGATACAGCTGATTCTGCTGCTCATATGTCAGGGCCGCGGTCTCGGCATCCAGGGTGTCAAGGATCACTTCCGCGGTAATCTCCTGGTCGCCGTAATCCGGGAACGAGAGCCTGGCCTGGGCGAAATGCAGGCCGTAACGGTCCTCGTACCTGGATATTTTCAGGAGCTTGACTATGTCGCCGTTGGCGATGTAGTCCATCCCCTGTATCCCGTCCAGGAACTGGTAGCAGTTCTTCACGACCATAAGTTTGTCGTCGCGCACCAGACGCTCTTCCTTGAACTGGACAGTGGAGCGGATGCCGGCATTGTACCTTATGGCCCTTTTGTTCGAGCGGCACAGCACCATGACCTCGTCCTCGCCGTATCTGGAATACGCATCCGAAATCTTCTCGATAAGCTCCCCTCCGGTGATACGCTCCACATCGTCGAATCCGGAGACCTTCATCCGGAGTTCCCCGTCATCTTCGCCGTAACTTTCCTCGAGCGCGGTGATACGGTTGCGCACCAGAGTAGCGTTAAGCAGGATACCGGACTCCTTCTGCTGGCGCACCACTGTGGTCAGCTCCGCAAACTGCACTCCACCCACAAGTGACATGTAATCCCGGGAAAGGGCCGGGCTGCAGTCCAGGCCCACAGGCGGAAGCTGGGCGGAGTCCCCGACAAGTATCAGTTTGCAGTCCACGCCGCTCCGGACAAAAGACACCAGGTCTTCAAGCAGATTGCCAGAGCCGAAAGACTGTGTGGACTGGCTCTGCCCCGCCTCTATTCCTATCAAAGACACCTCATCCACTATGAACAGGGCTTCCTTTGACTTGTTCGGTGCCAGGGAAAACTGCCCGAAACCGTCCCCTCCCACAGACTTCTGGCGGTATATGTGCTTATGTATAGTATAAGCCGGAAGCCCGGCATAGCCGGAGAGCACCTTCGCGGCACGTCCCGTGGGTGCAAGAAGTATGCACTGGTGACGGTATTCCTGCATAGTCCTTATTACAGCCGAGACGGCTGTGGTCTTTCCCGTACCGGCATAGCCGTTGACCACCAGGATATCCCCGTCGTCGGATGTGATGAACTCGGATACAGCATCCAGGAGCCTGTCCTGGCACGGAGTCGGAGTGAACCCGAGATATGATATGAATTTATTATAAAGGAACGACCCGTATCCCATCATTTACCCCTTTTGAAAACCAGATAACAGATTACGAACACAGGATATATCTCGACACGCCCCAGGAACATATTCACAGAATATATGAGCTTCGCTACAGCGGGCTGTCCGGCATAGCTTCCGAGGGACCCAAGGTCACCCATCGCCGCACCTGCATTGCCCATCGAGGAAAGCGCACCGGAAAAAGCCTCCACCGGCTCCACCCCGCACACCACAAGCAGGATAATGGATATGGCGGTCATGGCCGAGTACAGGACAATATAAAGAATCACAGGCAGGGCCACATCATCATCCACCAGATGGTTCCCCACACGTATCTGCACCACAGATGAAGAAGGATGGAGACGCTTGCGTACCTGGCAGATGATGGCCTTCATGGCGATGTACATCCTGTCCGCTTTCACACCTCCGGCGGTAGAGCCCGAGCATCCGCACTGGAACAGGCCGTATGCAAGCACAAGCAGCGACAGCAGGGGCCATCCGGAGTTGTCCACAGACCCGAATCCTGTAGTGGAAGTATAGCTGCATACCTGGAATGAGGCATCCATCAGCGCCTTTCCCCATGAGTCATAGCCGCCCTGGAATTTGAGGGACAGGGTCACCAGCAGCGTCATCACCAGGATAGACATCAGGAAGAACTTCACCACAGGGCTCTTCAGCGGCTTTATGGACCTGGTCGCGAACACAGCGAAAAGCAGTCCGAAATGCAGGCTGGAAATCACCATGAAGAACATTATGACAAGGTTTATCGGGACGGAGTCATAATACGATATCGAGGCATTCCTGGTACTGAAACCTCCCGTGGCTATAGTGCTGAAAGAATGGTTTACGGCATCGAAAAACGACATCCCGGCAACCATCAGCGCCAGGGTCTCGGTCACCACCAGCCCCACATAGACCAGAGCGGTGATGTATACAGTCTTCACAGAGCGGGTCCTGTATCCTTCCTTGGATAGCGAAGACAGCTCTATATTGGTGAGCCTCAACCGGAAAGGACTGGCATTGGGCATTATGAGAAGGAGGAAGACCACTACACCCAGTCCCCCGATGAAATGAGTGGACGAGCGCCAGAAGAGCAGACTCCGGGGAAGGCCTTCCACATCGGTAAGTATCGTGGAGCCTGTGGTAGTATATCCGGAGACACTTTCAAACAAGGCATTGACCAGCGAGAACTCCCCGCCCCACATCACATACGGGAGCATGCCGAACAGGAATGACAATATCCACGAGAGCACTATGATCATGAACCCGTCCTGCAGCGATATGGCCTCCGACTTCCTCACGAAAATAAAAGGGAATGCTCCTGCAATAAAGGTGATAATAAAGCTTATGGACAACGGGGCGAAAGCCGAGTCCATCCCCTCGCCGATAGATATCAGCATGGAAATGAACATGAACAGCGCGCTCACCAGAAGCGCCCTGCCGACATTGGTCGATATTACCTTGACATTCATCTTTTACCCCTGATTCTGAGAAGACTCTATGAATTTCTCCCTCTCTTCCCTGAGTTTGGTCAGGCGCTTCTTCAGCTCCATATTCTCCTCGACAATCTCGGAGACACCTTTGTTGATAGACACAAGCTCATCGTCCCCGTCTACGGTGCAGGTGTAGCGGCGTCCGAATTTCAGGTAGTTCCAGACACCGTCATCCATCCTGTAGATCGGGTTCACATAATATGAAATGATGAAAAAGGCCAGCAGCACCACCAGCAGAAGCCCCACGCCCACAGAGACTATCCCGGGCATTATGCTCCTGTAGAAGCCGTCCTGGAAAGTCTCGGAATTGTCCTTAAGGTCCTTGTAAATGAGGTTATTGAGGCTTTCTGTCGCTGTCCTGAACCTCTGGAAATCCGGCTGCAGCCTCTCGAAAAACCACTGCCTTGAATCAATGAAGTCCGACTCGATGACCTTCCCCAGTTCGAGAGAAGTCCGCATATAGGAGGAAAACGAACTTATCACCGAGTCCGCGGCAGACACTGTGGAAGCGGAGTTGAAGGAAGACCTGAGGGCATTGTACTCCGACATGAAGGCCACGCTGTCAAAAGCAGGCAGCACATACAGGGAATCCTCAGCCCCGATAGTCGCAAGGATCTTGAGGTTGTATTCCTCACAGGCCGCAGACAGCTGCTGGGACTTGTTTATACTGTTTATGTCCGTGGCGATAAGCTCGGACACATAATTGCTCATCCTCCCGTATTCCAGCACAGATATCACACTGGAAAGGAGCAGGATAGCCGCAATGGACCCCAAACCTAACGACAATTTCACCTTCATTGTCATCCGTTTGGGGTACTTGCTGTTTTTAAGAATCTTTTCTAACATCCCGGGACGGAATAATCAAAACTTGAATGAATCCTTCAGAGACACAGTCTTGTTGAAGACGAAATGCTCCGGAGTGGAATCCGGGTCCTTGAAGAAATACCCTGTCCTCTCGAACTGGACCGCGATGCCGGACTTGTCCTCGAGGAGCGCAGGCTCCGCATACCCTTTGGCGTATGTGAGGGAATCAGGGTTGAGGTACTCCTTGTAATCCTTGCCCTCAGGGATGGACCCCATCTGAGGCTCGGTGAAGAGCTTGTCATAAATCCTCAGCTCCAGCTCCCTGGCATGCTGCACGGACACCCAGTGGATAGTCCCCTTGACAGAGCGCCACTCCCCTGCGCCGGGCTTCGACGACGGGTCATAGGTGCATCTGATCTCGGTAATGTTCCCTCCGGAGTCCTTTACCACCTCCTGGCACTTGACGATATAGGTATATTTCAGTCTCACCTCGCCGTCAGGCTTGAGCCTGAAATATTTCTTCGGCGGCTCCTCCATGAAATCCGCCCTCTCGATATAGACCTCCCCGGTGAAAGGCACCTTGCGGGACGGTCCCTCCGGGTCTGCAGGGTTCAGAGGGGCGTCAAACCACTCCACCTTGCCCGGCTCCCAGTTGGTGATGGTGACCTTTACGGGGTCCTGCACCACCATGTAGCGGTTGGATCGCTCGTTGAGGTCCTGGCGGGCGCACCACTCCAGGAGCTGGAGGTCGATCAGCTGCTCACGCTTGGCCACACCCACTTTCTCGGCGAACATACGTATGCTCTCCGGAGTGTAGCCCCTTCTCCTGATGCCGCAGATGGTCGGCATGCGGGGGTCGTCCCAGCCGCTCACGAAATGGTTCTTCACAAGCTCCAGGAGCTTGCGCTTGCTCATTACCGTATAGGTAAGGTTGAGCCTGGCAAACTCGTACTGGTGTGAAGGGAAGATGCCGAGCTTCTCTATGAACCAGTCATAAAGAGGTCTGTGCACATCAAACTCAAGAGTACATATGGAATGTGTGATATGCTCTATGCTGTCGCACTGCCCGTGTGCGAAATCATACATCGGATAGATGCACCATTTGTCCCCTGTACGGTGGTGGTGCGCATGGATTATCCTGTACATCAGAGGGTCACGGAAAAGCATGTTGGGATGCGCCATGTCGATCTTCGCCCTGAGCACTTTCTCCCCGTCGGCATACTTCCCGGCCTTCATCTCACGGAAAAGCTTCAGGTTCTCCTCTACGGAGCGGTTCCTGTACGGGCTTTCAACACCCGGAGTCTGGACAGTCCCCCTTCCGGCGCGGATCTCCTCCTGGGTCTGGTCGTCGACATACGCGAGCCCCTTCCTTATCAGGTCTTCCGCCCACTCGTAAAGCTGGTCGAAATAGTCAGAGGCATACCTCTCGTTCTCCCACTCGAAGCCCAGCCACTTTATGTCTTCCTTGATGGAGTCCACGTACTCGGTGTCCTCTTTCACAGGGTTGGTATCGTCAAAGCGGAGGTTGGTCTTGCCGCCGTATTTCTTCGCCAGCCCGAAATTCAGGCAGATACTCTTGGCATGTCCTATATGAAGATACCCGTTCGGCTCAGGCGGGAACCTTGTCATGACACTATCGCACTTTCCGGACGCCAGGTCCGACTCGATTATCTCTTCCAGGAAGTTGAGATTCCTGGTCTCCACGTTCTCTTTGTTTGGCTCTTCCATATATGTCTGATTTTTAACGGGGCAAAAGTAGTAAAATTAACAGATAAAAAAAAGGGATGGCGGCATCCACCGGCATCCCCTGATCATGGAAAATAGTGAAAGGACGGTTATCTTGTCCATGCAGTCCAGTCGCTGGAAGCGCTGACAGCGCCGGCTCCGTCTATTGTGCCGACAAATCCGTCTGTAAGGCTGGATGCGATATCATCCCTGTTGCTGTTGCCTGCAGCGAGGAATGCGGCGTTGTCATAGCTGCCGTTTTCCTTGTTGGAAAGTTCACCGGCGATGACAGAGTGGCTTATAGAAGAATCACCGTCTTCAAATGAGCCGGAGGTCTGCGGAGTCTCAAGGGTTATAGGTGTAGTCTTCCCGCATACCAGGGCATAGCTCATGTTCACGAACGTACCAGCACGGACTTTGATTCCGACAGTCTTGTCCGTGGCGTCCATTCCCACGAAAGTGGCGTATCTTATGACAGGGTCCGAAACAGGCTCGGCGGAAGCGTCGTCACCGTTGTTGTCGCACTCCATGAGGCAGTCACATCCGTCCACGCTCTGGTATGCGACGATATACTCCGCGGTGCCGTTCCATCCTTCAGTCCAATCGAAAGAATCGTCTGTGCAGTTCTCCACGAGGCAGTGGTCGATGTTCACAGAACCCCCGAAGAACTCGATACCGTCATCGCTCCCGTTCACGACATACACATTGGAAATCTTTGTGCCGCTTCCCACGCCGTAAAGTGAAATTCCGTTGGCCTCATGCTCAGAGTCAAGGGCATAGCCGGAATTCTCTATGATCACATATTCGATGGTACCTGAATTGTCAGCCTCGTCGCTTCCGCCATAAGAAGCATTGCCGATCTCGGACATCCCGCTTCCGGCGTTAGTGTGGGAGTTGCCGCAGATATGAAGTCCGCCCCATGCTCCGGCCTTCTGCTCCTCAGAAGTCATGACAATCGGTGAAGTCGCTGTTCCTGATGCATTTATCTTGGCACCCTGCTCGATGAGGATGTAGATTATGTTGTCGTTGGCGGCAGCGGTGATGGTAGTACCCGGCTCTATGGTCAGAGAACCAGGGGCCTCTATCTGGAGACTTGAAGTAAGGCTGTACTCGCCGGCGCGGAGAGTGATGTTGTCATTGTAGCGTCCGCCGAGGACAGTCCCTGAAGTGAACTCCACTTCCTCCACCGGGTCTGTAGAGTCTTCTTTCTGGCATGATGCGAGTGCAGTCATGCTGATTGCAGCCAATGCTGACATGAAAATTTCAACTGTTTTCATACTTTATTAGATTGTTGGTTTACTGTTACTGTCTTTCCTTTCTCTACAAAGAATAGCTGATGCCTATCTCGAAGCCCGGCCCGACGCGCCACTGCTCCACGTCCACAGTCCTGTCCGCATCCGGGATCTCCTGCTTGAACTTTATGGTGGAGTCCAGCATGTTCCTGAAAGCAAGGCGCACGGAGAAGTGCTCGTTGAATCTGTATGAACCGGCAAAGTCAAGCGTGTGCACCGGCATCTGTTTCACATCGCCGAGCCCCATGATGCCCACAGCATGGATCCTCGGGCCCTGGAGGCTGTAAAGAAGGCTCAAGCTCAGGCCGTCCCCGTTCCTGAACTCGGGAGTATATGTCAGGTCCGCGTTGGCCAGATAAGGGGAAGCTCCCTGGAGCGACCTCCGCGGGTTGGTGTAGACCCCGCCCTCCGGAAGGATGACATTGGTGTACATATAGGACGCGTTTGCGCTGAACACCAGGTCCTTGACTATCTGCTTGCGGAATTCGGCCTCCAGCCCGGCAGCCACACCGTTGTCGGCATTCTGGAAAGAGTGCTCCGTGGCGCCTCCGGAAAGCCTCTGGGTACGCTCGATAGGGTCTTCCAGATATTTGAAATAAGCCGTGACGGCAAACATGTCTGTATTTTTCCTCGAGAAGAATTCGTATTTAAGGTCCACATTGTAGTTGTATCCGTTCTCCAGCTCGTCATTACCCCTTATCTGGGCGCCGCCGAAGCTCTCCTGGTACAGGAACGGGGCCATCTCCACAAACGAAGGACGTGTGACAGTCCTGGAGAGGGAAAGCCTGAACATGCTCCTGTCCGTAAGGTCGTATTTCAGGTTCACGGCAGGGAAGAGGTCGAATGCGTCAAGGTTCCTTGTCTTGTCTTCCACATCGTCGTTGTAGTCCACACTCTGTCGGCTCGCCTCGAACCGCAGTCCAGCATTGAGGAACCACTTGGGCGACAGCCTGAGGTCGGTCTCTGCAAAAGCCGCCCCGATGAGATTCTCCGCATCGTACCTGTCCCTCCTGGACTGGGAGCGTGTAATGCTTATCAGTCCGCTCTGGACATTGCTGAAATCCAGATACCTGTCCATGTCGAACCTGTCTTCATAAGGGAAGCTCTCATCCAGCCCCTTGACATCATAATAGAACCTTGTGGTACGGAACTTCCTCACCTTGTCCTTTGCAGTAAGGCCGAAGCGGAGCCTGTCCTGGTCGTTTATCTCCCATGTGGCCTTTATGTCAGCCACAAGCTCGTTCTCGGCCAGACTCCCGAAATACCTCTGGGTCTCCTGCTGGTTCAGGTCGAAAAAGTGAAGAGAACCGTCGTCGCCCCTGCTGAACATGACCTGCCTTCTGTCAGGCTCGTCGCTGGATGTCAGGGAATAAGATGCGCCCCAGTCGATATTCCAGTCGTCAATCTCGTGGTGTCCGGAGAGCTGGTAGTTCTGGAGCATATAGAAATGCGAGACCTGGTTCACCCCGACAAGGTCGTATCCCTCATGGAAATCCTGTCCCTGGCGGTCCAGGAAAGTGTCGCTCGCGTTGCGGGCGAAAAAGGCGGTGAGCCCTATGTTGTCATGCTCCCTGAGAGTATAGTCTATGTCCACGAGGGCCGCTATGTCCAGTTTCTCGGAATAGCTGTCATAGTCATAGTTGCTCTGCATCATTCCTTCCGAGCTCGCCTCGTATGTCCTGTAGAAAGCGTCGGTCTTGGTCTCCTGGCCGGACTTGATGCTTGCGGAGGCAAGGACGCTCAGGGTCTGGTCGCCGACGTTGAAGTTCCTGCCCCATCCGAAGCTTCCGTTGAGATCCGGGCGCACACCCCGTCTCGAGGTCTGGAATGTAGTCTTGAACATCTTGTGGCTGCGGGAATAAGCCGGATAGTCCCCGTAAGAGATATTCTCCGCTGTAGGGTCAAGCCTCGGGGTCGTGAAGAGACTGCGTCCGTCCATTCTGTAGAAGCTGCTGCCCAGGGTATGGAAGTACCCGCCGGTGGAGAAAGACACGTTGAAGAAATTCTCGCTCTGCCCCTCCTTGGTGCTTATGTCCACATGGGCCCCGGAATAGTCCGCAAACGAACTGGCCTCATAGACCTTGCTCACGGTGATGTTCTGGATGGTGGATGCGGGGAATATGTCGAGAGGTATAAGCTTGTTGTCAGGGTTGGGCGAAGCGATCGGAAGTCCGTTCAGAGTAGTGGTGCTGTAACGGTCCCCCAGTCCGCGGACAATCAGCTGGCCTGCACTTGCGATAGATATGCCGGAAAGCTTCGCGACACTCTCCTGCGCATTGGAGATTCCCTTGATGCTCATCTCCCTGGCCCCCATGTTCTCGATGGCGAAGCCGGACTGGATCCTTTCGTTCTGCAGGGCCTGCAGCGACTCCAGGTTCTTTCTGGCGGTCACCACAGCGTCTGCAAGGGCCTCGCTGTCCGGGGCCATATATATCATCAGGCCGCTGTCTGTCATGGAGATGGAAGTGTCATCCGATGCGCGGACAGTACCTGTGCCGTCTGGATTCACTGTCACGGTAAGATTCACAGTGAGATATCCGATATAAGAAACGGAGAGGCTGTGTGTACCCTCCGGAAGCGCCAGCACATAAGACCCGTCCACATCTGTCACGGTCCCTTCAGTGGTACCTTCTATAAGGATGCCGGCTCCTATCAGGGGCTCCCCTGTGACCATGTCTGTCACCACTCCCCTGAGTCCGTCCTGCAATGCCGGGACAATCCCGGAAGACTCCTGCCTGTCCGTGTCCGAGGCCATCACGCCTGCCGGAAATAAAGACAATGCCGCTGCAACTGCAGCAATAAAACGTCTGCTTATCATACTTGTTCCTTTTCACTATTTTTTCCGGTGGCAAAAGTAGACAGCAGTAGTGAAAGCGGTTTTAACGTTTTTTCACAAATTTGTTAAACAAGGTTACAGTATGATTACAGAAGCCCGGATTATGTAACAAAAAATTCAGGAACAGCCTTGGGCGGCTGTCCATCATTTCACAGGAACTCCTTAGAGGGCCTTTCCAGAAAACATTAACTGCCAATACGTTATAAAGACAGGACAACTGCAGGTGTGCAGCCCCACCAGTCAGAAAATTCCCCTTTCCACAGTCCCACTCCTGACACCAGGACCATCCCCGGTACCGCAGCAACCCCTTTCATGACAACTCTGAACCCTGAAGCATGCCTCTCTCTCCTGTAACAACTTAATTGTCAATAAATTACAAAACAAAGCCATGCTCCAGACCCTTTCAAAAGATAGTCTGAAGCATGGCCACTTTTCACAACTCAATAACAATCAGCTTATTACAAAAATTCATCATGCGCCAGGGTTCCGCCACTCCCCTCCCCGGATGACCTCCTCCCGATGTCGGAAAGGATACACCGCCTGTGTGGTCATACAAACAACTGCAGGGAATCAATTCCCGGAGGGCGGTGGAATGCGGACAGCGCGGACGTGTTTGATTGTAGATCGAGTCGGATATGTATCAGCCGTATAAGTTTGCCATCCGAGCCTATCTGTAAACTCAACTTCAATTAAATTCAAATATCCATTTCTGACACTTTTAGCTACATTTCTATATTCATGTTCACTGCCTGGTTCTGTAAAATCTCCAACAAAAATTTGCCAAATTAATTCTCCCCAAATCCAATTATCAGGCATGCCTCGAACTTCATCATAAGTCGGCACACTCGAACTCCAATACTCCTTACCAGACATCGTCACCGGCCCCCAATCCGCTGAAGAACCTGTGACAGAAGTCGTCAACGGTATCAATTCATCAATTGCAGGCAGATACCAGTTGCGTTCAATAACATTACCATCTGCATCACGCTTATTCTTGTAGTCACAGTAACGGGCTGCATAATCTCCGTACAGAGAACCGTCTGTAAAGCTACCGGGACTGCCGGATGTACCGACTATAGTCGAAGTATTGCCATGCCCGGCATCGGTATCATAGGCATTTATTGCCGTACCGCTCCAACCCCACTGCAGGCCCGTCACCGGATTTTCATCATCATACGGATCCAGATCCATTCCATACTCCTCATAACTCTCCACATAAAGATCGCCCACTTTGATCAGACCTGCCTGGGTGTATGTGTAATAACGTGATACCGGATCTTTAACGATGCCGGAGGTGCCAGGATCCGGAGTATGCGTCACCTTGAGCACAACGCTGCGGGAAGACGTGCTTAAATTCTCGTCCGTGTATATATAATATTTCTTATTGTTCTTAGTCTCATTGAAATCGAACCATTTATATGTCGCCTGGTTACCATCTATATCAATATTATAGGTATCCATTTCAGAAAGGACTATCCATCCGTTTTCTTCAATGGGATTCTCTCCTGCCTCCGCATCCTTCATATTTTCATAAAACTGCAAATCCACCCTACCAGGCGATGCTACGATGTCAAGATACCGTTTGTCATAATGCGCATCCATCTGGGTGCTGTACGGGGCGCTTATCTGCAGCGCATAGCCCTTATGTACCCTGGAATCGAAAGCATCTACCGTAATATCGTCATAGTTTATACCATTGATGTGTATATTATATACATAACTGTGGTTGCGCAACAAATTGTAATCATTGTAATTATTCGCCCCTAAAGCAATTTTGTAGGCAAATGATGTGACATTCTTTGTATCCTTTTCCCGAATCAGGCCGGTAATAATCAGGAAAGATGCATGCTCCGGAGCATAGAGTGTCTTGAATTTAGGATCGGTTCCTATAGCATCCGTAAGATTTTTTATCTCATCTGCATAGTCCCCGACCTCCCCTTGTAGATTTGCAGGATTAGGACTGTCAAGCCGTCCACCTTTACGGTTCTCGTAAACATAGAAACCGAAGTTTTGAGTTTCAATATCCGAAAGCCATTCCCCGACACCTTTAGTCGCCAGGCCCTCTTCCGTGGTATTTCCTTCTGTCGGATAATAAAATGCATATTCTGCAGGAGGAATTTCCCTGTCTGAAGCAAAATCATTGTCCTGCGGAATCACATATGAATATCGGGGCAGACTCTCCACAGACCAGTTGTTGAAATAGAATTCAAGATTGTCATTCGGGACATCTATCGAAAAAGCCACCCTTGCAAGTACACGCTCCATGTTTATAGAAATCGAATTGCCAGCGGATGTTGCCTGGGTCATATTGACATTTTCCTCCACTCCTGTCATCGGCAGGCAGTCCCGCTGTGC